>JAGQPC010000094.1 GCA_020426925.1 Planctomycetales bacterium
GACCTGAAACAACGCGGTTTACTGGATGACACACTTGTGGTCTGGGGAGGAGAATTCGGCCGTACACCAATGATGGAGGCCCGCACCGGCATCGGCTTTCTTGGCCGCGATCACCACAACGAAGCTTTCACGATGTGGATGGCCGGCGGGGGCATCAAAGGCGGCGTCTCATTCGGCGAAACGGACGAACTCGGTTCAGCAGCCATCGAACCGCTCCACGTCAAACGCTTGCACGCGACGATCCTGCAGCAACTCGGCTTGGATCCCAATAACCTCAGCTATTTCCACGGCGGGCTCGACCAAAAACTGGTCGGTGTCGAGCACGTCGATCCAATCAACGAACTGATCGCGTAGAGTAGCACCGAAGGGGGCGGTGCCATGAATGACGACGTTTTTTTGCGATCGCTGGCGCTCGTGTGTGTTGCGTTTTGCATAGGCACAAGTACGTGGGCAAATGAGCTTACCGTTGAGTCGTTCGACGGTACTGGCCCATTTGTTGACTCAACCCTTCGTGTCGATGGTTTGGATTTGCCCAACTGGACCGTTCTTGGATCTAGCGAACTCAATGGCATCGGATATCCGATGTCATTGCAGGTCGATGGGCCTACGAGTAATGTGTTGCGACTAGATGCAGTGTTTTGGGAAGCAGGATTCGTTCAACGAGGAGAGATTCGAGATTTTTCATTGTTCGTGAGCCAGGGTGATTCGATAGGCAGTGCTACACTCAGTTTTGCTCACGAGATGCCTGATTTTCACAACCTCGTAATGCGGATTGGAATAGTCGACCCACTTGGGATTATTGTGGGGGGGTCGGCCATAAGTTCCGGTTCACCGCAACGCAGTGCGTTTTTCAATTTAGAAGTGACGGAGAATATTGCACTCGAATTCGTTTACCATAAAGACCTTTCCTTGGTCGAATGGCGATTCGACGGAAATATTGACGACAGCATTCCAACGGTCGAATTGGGTACTAACTCGTTTGTAGAGCCAGAATTACGCGGTGACAGAACCATAAAAATAGGCGGCGGTATTTCGAGTTCCGGTAAGCTCACTGCGACCATCGACCATTTCTACATTAGTCCATTGGTCGCTGGTGATTTTAACTACGATTTGCAAGTCGACAGCGATGACCTATTGATTCTGGCTGCAGCTATTCAATCTGGCGAAAACGATTTACGACGAGATTTAACAGCTGACCAGATTGTGGATTCAGAAGACCGCGATGCCTGGGTACACGAGCTTGCCAGTACGTACTATGGTGATACAAATCTCGATGGTGAGTTCAACAGCTCCGACCTAGTGGCAGTTTTCAACGCCGCTGAGTACGAAGATGCTGTTGATGGCAACTCTACTTGGCAATCGGGTGATTGGAATCTTGATGGGGACTTCACGACCAACGATTTGGTACTCGCATTCCAAGATGGCGGTTACGAAAAAGGCCCCCGAACGAAACCCAGTGCCGTGCCTGAACCAGCCACAGCGTTCGGTACGCTGTTCGGGTTTTGCGCATTGGTCGTTCTTCGCAACGGAGTGTAGGCACGGAACAAGCGGCGAGACAACGTTGCCAAACGCTCGGGTGCTCGGGTGCCACTGGCTGGCTCGTCCAGCAGTGCCGTGATGATTCAACGCAAGAATGATTCGTCGTAAGACCATCCAGCATTATGAAGAGTATCTGGCAGTCGACGAGCTGACACTCTCATGCTATCGGCGAACGGGTTTGCCTCAGCAACTTCATTTGTTCGAGTAGCATTGTATCATCCGACACCTCAAGCACTGCTGGGCAAGCCGGGCAAGCCAGCAGTGGCACCCGAATTGCGGCCCTGCGTAGGGAAAAGTCCCCAACTGAATCGGAGCCCTAACCGGGGCGAAAAAGCACTTCGATAAGCAACAGATTGTCACTCGCCAGCGAACGATTCTTAGCTCACGTCCGAGTCAAACACTCGAACGCGTTCCCAGTTGTCCTTGAACTTCGCAATGAATGCGTCGTGACGAGGAGCAACTTGGTAGGCGTCGTGGGCTTCCCGGCTGTCGAACACAATGTGCAGAGCGACGTGAAAACCTCGGTCGTTCACGGGGCGAGTTGTGTCGGCAAGCTTCCCAGATGAATAAAGCACCGTACCCGGATGATCTGTCAAGAACTCATCACAGCCAGCGATTAAAGCGTCGATCGCCTCGTCCGACGAGTCCTTTAATGTGAAGTAGACCATGTGCCCAAACCTTGACAGTGACATTTAATGCTCCTGTACTGAACGTTATCGAATGGAATTAGCCGATGGGGCGAAGCATGCATGATGCGGTCGCAGTCATCACGACGCCGAGCATCCTCAACCAATCAACTCAAATAAAAAAGCGGCCAACTGAGGCCGCTGTGCAGTATCGTAGATGACGAGTGAGTACGCCAGGACGTCGCTGAATTAGATTGGCGCATCCGGATCTTTGAACCGGCCGCCGCTGTCCTTTTTGATGTCGTACCGTTTTGCGTAGGGTTCTTTTTCGCGACGTTTCAGTCCAGCACGTTCGAGCAACGATTTGCTCATGATCGAACCCTGTTCGGCCGATTCGCCTGGATCTGGAGGCGGCGGTCCAACAGCGCCGTTTTCTGCGGGCGAATAGACGAACTCATATTTGTGCTTTGCGACGGCAAATGCATCGCCCGGATCAATCCGCTTTTCGTCGACGCGTTTTCCGTTGACTTTGGTGCCGTTGCGACTACCAAGGTCCTTCGCGTACCAGTAACCATCACGGAGCTCTAACTGGCAATGATGCGCCGAGACATTTGCAAACCGGAGGACGATATCGCAGCTTTCTCGTCGCCCGATTTTTAAGCTTTTCTTAAGAAGCGGAATTGTGTCGCCGCCACCGACTGGAATCATTTCGCCATACATAGGGTGGACTACCTGTTGCGGTAACTTACTGCCGCTAAGATACTTGCGATTCAGTGAAAACTCTGGCCACTGCTCCATAGTGTATACGAGACAAAAGTGACGTCAACGAAGATATGCCCCCAGAAGGTGGGCGATTCCGAGCTGCCATGGCGTGAAGCGGGTTTAAGATACAACTCGTACAGCCAGTTTCTGCGAGGGTTTTTCGGCCAGCGAGTTCAGAAAGTCAGCATCGATGCCGGATTTACGTGTCCTAACGTAGACGGAACAGTGGCGATCGGCGGTTGTACGTTTTGTGACAATCGTAGCTTCAGTCCAAGTCGTAGGATTCCTCGGCAACAGATTCTGGATCAAATCAACGACGGAATCAGTCGTCTGAAGCGACGATACCGTTGCGATCAGTTTACAGCTTATTTCCAGCCCGCCACGAATACGTACGCACCGGTCGATCGGTTGAGGAGCGTTTACGAAACGGCGCTCACGCATCCCAAAATCGTTTCTATGGCAATTGGAACGAGGCCCGATTGCGTGCCCGATGACGTGATCGATTTATTGTCCGAAGTCGCCGAACGGACTTACCTTTCGGTGGAGCTTGGGCTTCAAACAATTCACGATCGGTCGATGGACTGGATGAATCGCGGCCATTACTACGACGACTTCGTGGACGCCATGGAGCGATGTCACAACCGTGGATTTGAGATTTGCGTTCATGTCATCATCGGGCTGCCGGGGGAGACTCACGATGACATCATGGAGACGGCTCGAGCCGTTGCTCAATTCCCGATCGACTCGGTAAAGCTCCACAACCTTTATGTTGTCAAGAAAACGGCGCTCGCCGACCAATACACCAGTGGCGAAGTGGAGCTGATGGGGCGTGACGAGTACGTTCGCACGGTCGTCGACTTTTTAGAATTGCTGCCTCCGCAGATGTTAGTCGAACGCGTTTCGGGCGACGCGCCTGGTGATTATTTTCTCGGTCCCAGTTGGTGTCTGGACAAACCGGATATTCTGCGTGCGTTGCAACACGAACTGGAATCAAGAGACACGTGGCAAGGGAAGTTGGTTTCGTAGAACGGTTTCACATGCGTCTACACGATCCGCTCTGCTTCGTCCGGATCGAATCTTTCTCGAGCGTCTTCGTCGGGAATCCACACTGGTTCGATGCGATCAAACAGCCGATCGACCGATTGACCTGTGTACGGCGTCGGTTCATGGACGTACTTTGAGCGATGAATCTTCGGCCGTTCGGCGTCTTTCGGCCTGTTGACGATCAGCCTGTTGTCGTTAGCGGGCTCGAAACGAGTCACAACATCTGGCTTTTGAGGATTTGGGATTGCGCGATTCGGGCGATACGCACCTGTCATGAACGCTGCAACGATGTCGCCCGAATTGAATTCGCCATCGCAGTTCCAGTCGCCTGATGCCCAAGTCGAATTGCCAACTTGATCGTCGTTGTATTGGCCGGCGATGAACACTAAGACCAAGTCGGACGAATCGAACAGTCGATCTAAATTCGCGTCGCCGGGCATCGAATACAAAATGTCAGACAGCAGGTAAGAGTAATCTTCCATGTCGACCGTGCCATCGGCGTTCAGGTCGTAAGTCAGGTCGCTTGATGCTTGCCGAACCGCACCGCAAACTAAATCGATGTCGACAGCGGTTACCAGTCGATCGCCATCCAGATCGCCCGGAACTGGACGTTCGAAGTTTTGCTTCGACGGTGATTCGGCGGCCAATTGCCAGTTGCGACCATCGTTGCCCCATGCATCGACGTCGTTGCGGTGAAGCGACCGGTTCGATCCTCCAATCGCCTCAGGCCACGGAGTCGTCGAATCGTATGCCACCTCATCCACAAGCGAATACGGTATGTTGTCAGGCGCATCCGGTGCAGGCTGTTCCGGCCGCAACACTCGTACTCGATCGGCATCGTTGGCTAGTTCGCCACGTAGCGGACCATGGAGCGTCGCGGAAGAACTGACCGTAAACAACAGATTGAACAGCGTCCGAATCGATGCGTCGTTCGGATCAAACGAAACCAACGTCACCGTTTCTCCGGCAGCTATTTTTGTTCCGTCAGCGAAATCAAAGTCGGCACCACCGCGAACTCGCCAACCCGAAATGTCCACTTCCTGTGAGCCTCGGTTGTAGAGTTCGATGTATTCCATGGACGAAGCGGTCAGCTCGCCAGGGCCATCCGGATCACCGGGATCGTATTGGATTTCCGTAACCACGATGTCACCATGCATTGGTCCGGAATTGGGAGCACCTAGAGTTACGCTTTCCATTGGATAGAGTTGACCAGATCCGTCCGGCAATCGGCCGAGCGATACTCCTGGCGCCATCGCGTCGAACTGAATGCGGTCGACGAACCGCGTTGGGCGGCCGCCACTATCGGCTTCGATCAAGTAAACGTCGTCGCCGGAAATGCTATCGAGTCGAAAACCGAGTTGAGACTCATCAAATACTGCGAAACGCCCAACGTTCAGGGCGTCACTGGTGGGCAAGCGATACTTCAAGTAGTCGTTGTTGGAGTCGCTCATGTACCAACCAGCAATGTTGATTGGCAGGATCGATCGGTTGTAAAGCTCGATTCGATCCAGCTGCTCATCAGAATTCGCGAGCAACTCGTTGACGACGATGCGGTTGTCGGGGCCTCGGCCAGCGAACCCGGGCGAGCCACCGAATTCGCTGCTATTCCGGTAATTCGTTCCCAATGTATAGTCGCCGTGAATGTCGGCTAATTCCAGCGAACTCGCGTTTCCGTCCGCACGTCCTGGCCAAGCTCCACCGTCTTCGTAGGCGAATTGCTGAATCAGTCGTCCGCGGGCATCGCGAAGTGTTAACAGCTCACCGTCATTTGCGAGTCCACCATCGTATTCGCCGATGCTGCCGTCCACCGCAACAGCGAGTGCCATTGTGTCCGTGTTGTTGTATCTCGACGAAAACGCTTCGATGTTTCGCACAACGACGACGTGCTGTCCCGGAGCCAGCACTTGTTCTCCGAACTCGAACGAGATTCCTTTTCCGGCGAACGGTTCAAAGTGCACTCCCTGAAGAGCGATTGGCGAACTGGACAGGTTTTGCAGTTCGATGAATTCGAAGTTGTCCGAATCAACGTTTAACTCGCCGAGTTGCGTGAATGGAGCGTGCGGGTTGTAGTTGACTTCCGTGATTCGAAGATTGCTGGCGTCGGCGGGTAGGACGTCGGTCAAGTACGTCACTTGTGCGAAGGCAGACCACTGGTTATCGGCATTTGTCGAACGAGCCGTAATGGTTGTCGTTTCGGTGATCTCGACTTCATCGACGTATTCGATTGCTGCTTCGGATAGCTTGCCGTTTGGCAGCATCGGATCGGACCCGTCGATGGTGTAATAGACTTTGTTACCGTGACGAGCTTCCATCCGAATCATTTCCGTCTTGGCAGCAACGTCTGGCGTCGGCAGGACAGGGGACCGCCGATTGTGATCATCGGACGTCAACGTTCGCATGAATCCCGCAGAACGCCCTGGGAAGAAATTCTCGACATTGAATTCGACGACTGGTCGCCACCGCTCGTCCGGCGTAAACACAATCGGGTTGAGGTTTTGGAACGGTTCCAGCCAGTAGATCGAAGTTTGATCACCCCAGCGAGCCGACTCGGCAACGAGTGCCAGTTCAACTTCATCGACCAATTCTAGGTAGCGTTTCA
>JAGQPC010000095.1 GCA_020426925.1 Planctomycetales bacterium
GCTCTACCAACTGAGCTACCCGACCTTCTCGGTAAGGTTCGCATAGTAAGTTCAAGCATCTTCAGTGTCAATTCGGGTCTCGGGCAATTGCAACGTCTTTTGCTCAAACAGGTTCGGTCGAATCGATTAGCTTGACATTATCCGATACGGTCATTAATCTCGATACTACGGAACAGTATCTTTGGCCTTGCCTGGTGGGCACAATCATCACCGCAAGGCTCAATCAGCTTATCTCATCTATACCGGGCTCACGACGGTGCCGTTCGCTGCTGCTAGCGGCCGTGTGGAGGCAACGCAATGTGTGGACTTGCATTCAAACACTTGAAGCAACGGAATGTTCACGGGTTTTCTATCTTGCCTTGTCTTGTGGCAATCTTTGTTGCCATTGCTTGCGCTTATCCACGGCTTGCCCTAGCAGAAGACTACACGCCGGAAAGTCCGATGGTCAAACAGATGGTCGCCAAAGGTGTGGACTACATCAAAAGCACTCCGGCGCATCCAAATTTTGGCGTCGCGTCTTTGCGAGCGTTGGCGCTGATCAAAGGAAACTGCCCGCTTGACCATCCTCACATTCAGCACGCTGTAAAACTCTGCCGCGAGAGTGTCAGCAAGCTGAATGGAGGCCTGAAAGAAAAAGCTGTTTACGAGGTTTCGGTTGCGACGATCTTTCTGTGCGAACTCGACGCCGAAGAGTTCAAGCCCGAAATAACAGCGTTTATGGAAACGCTGATGAGCTGGCAAAAGAAGGAAGGTGGCTGGGGATATCTAGAAGGAAGCAACAAAGACACGGGTGACATTTCACAAACTCAGTATGTCGTACTGGCAATGTGGACGGCGGATCGAACGGGTGTGTTCAAGCTAAAAGTGGACGCGGCCGAACGCGTGGCGAACTACTTGATGCGAGTTCAAGATCCGACCGGCGGTTGGGGCTACCAAGGCGTCGACCCGGGCTCGTTCACGCGAGTCGATCAGGTCGGAATGCAACATTCGCTGTCAGCGGCCGGAGCCGGTACCGTTTACATCTGCGCCGACCTGTTACGACTGTCGCGCGGGTCCCAAATGACTCGACGTCGCCAGGCAAACGTTCCGACTTCGCTGCGAGTCGTAACGTCCGGCAACACTCAAGCACCGCTTGGGCCGTTAACCAATAAGGTCGATCGTAGTCGACTCGATAATTGTTTGTCCGACGGTACGCGGTGGCTCGGCGGCAGCAACTACACGATTTCGCCGCAGGATTGGCCGTCCTACTACATGTACGCTTTCGAGCGATTCCAGAGTTTTCGTGAGCTGGCCGAAAACATCGATGAAGAATCGCCCAAGTGGTACAACGACGGCGTCGAATTTCTCCGAGAGAACCAAGAAGAAAATGGCCGCTGGAGTTTTGACATTGACTACGACACCAGCTTGGCCATCCTGTTTCTCACTCGAGGCACCAAGAAGTCGATTCAAAAGGCCGAAGGCTATGGCGGCCGATTGCGTGGCGGTCGCGGGCTTCCGTCCGATACGACAAACGTGATGATTGGCGAAGACGGGACCGTGATTAAAAGCCCATTCAAAGGGCAGGCCGAAAACTTGCTGGCAATGTTGGAGGCTCAGTCTCTGGAAGACTTTGACGCGACCGAGCAGGAATTTGAAATCGCTCTCAGCAGCGACGCGCTGGAGCGTGAAGAACAACTCCAGCGGTTACGACGCTTGTTGGCTGCCGAGGAATTCAACATTCGGTACACGGCGGTTAAAGTGCTCGCCGGAACGAACGATCTGGACAACGTTCCTGCGTTGATCTTCGCGCTCGACGATCCAGATCGCCGTGTCGTCGTGCGGGCTCGAGATGCGTTGCGAGGACTCAGCCGCAAGTTCGAGGGATTTGGCCTAAGCGATAATCCGACCGATGCGGAAAAGGTCACCGCAGTGCAACGATGGAAAGAGTGGTATCGATTAATCCGGCCGTCAGCGAGGTTTCTAAAATAGGGGTGTCGAGGCGACACACAATTCGCAATGCTTAACAGTATTGCTGGCGTTGAACGGTAATTACACTAGAACGCGAGGCACAAACTCGGAACAGAAAGGCAAGGCACCGCTGC
Organism: Planctomycetales bacterium; assembly: GCA_020426925.1. GTDB lineage: Bacteria > Planctomycetota > Planctomycetia > Pirellulales > Pirellulaceae > JAGQPC01. The sequence continues at coordinate 2,082 of JAGQPC010000095.1, forward strand.
AGTGGCTGCACATTCGGCACAACTGAGGGAACAACCAGAGGACCTCCTCAAGGTTTCGGCGTATGATCGCGCCTCCAGTATGCTGATCGCGCTGTTAGTCTTGGTTGGTATCGCGGTTGCTCTGATTGTTGCTCTCTGGCTAACGACGCGAAATTTTCGTCGTCCCAAGCTTCAGTCGGTGGTTGTTTTGGAAGAAGAACCGGGCACTCAAAACCCGCCAGGTTCCGCTCGCGACATCAACCCGCCTGGTGTTGAAGAGCTTGACGATCTAGTTGAGCCAGATGTTCAAGACACGCTCGCTGCTGTGACTGAAGCAGTATCAACGATCGCAGCGAGTCTAAACGCTATCGACGGCGCCGTCGCCACGCGCGGAAGCGGCATGGGGGACAACCGCAAGCGAGGCAATGGCGACGCGATCCCTCGACACGAACGCTGGGAAGTCAAATACACGTCCACGACGCTGGCAGATTACGTCAGCCAGCTTGAGTTTTTTAAGATCGATGTTGGCGCGTTCGGCGGAGGCCGGCCTGGTGTCGATTACGTTTACTTCGAAAACGGCGTCGCCAAAAAACGTGCGCTGACGAATCCAGAAGAAGACGAACGCATTTACTTCGTCTGGCAGGGCGGAAAATTTCAGCAGTACGATCGGTCGCTGCTTGGCCAAGTCGGAGTTCCAGCGACTGGTCGAGTGATCATGCAATTCTACCCCAAGGATGTTGAAAATCACCTCGCGGTATTGGAGCAGGAAAAACGTGGCGCGCGTCCGCTCCGCGACATTCAGAAAACCTATTTCGGAATTCAGGGCGGAAAAGGCAATTACGAGTTTTACGTGATCAACATCGAATGGCGGCGATAACCGATCCGCAAAAAAAATTAACAGACAGAGTTAAGGCATAAACTAGAGACGGACCATTCCTATGGACTACTATCAATTTGCGTTCTTGTTCGCTCAGGCGGACACCGGGAAACTGTTCAACATCATTGCGAATTTCATCTACCTGGTGCTCGCGGCGATTGCCCTTTGGGGAGCGTTCTGCGTGATCATGGTGTGGACTCGCGTATCTCGCCAGCGATTTAAGAACGAAGCTGAACAAGCCGAATTCTTGAACGAGCTGGAACCTCGCCTGATGGAAAAGGACTTCGACGGAGCGGCTGCCATGTGCGACGGTGATCCTCGTGCCGTTCCACAACTGTCCCTGGTGGCAATCGCCAATCACCACATCGGCTACTCGAAAGTCAAACGCATTGTGATGGACCGATTTCAGCGCGACGTTTTGTCAGAGCTTGAACAGCGGTTGAGCTGGGTGAAAACCGTAATCGCAAGCGCTCCGATGGTTGGGCTCTTCGGGACTGTATTCGGGATGATGGGGGCATTCTCGAAATTGGCCACATCGGAAAATGTCGAGCCCGCGGCGCTCGCAAACGACATCAGTGTTGCGCTGATCACAACCGCCAGTGGCTTGGCGATCGCGCTTCCGTTGGTGTTGCTAACGAACTCGATCAACATTCGCATTCGAAAAATGGAAGACCTCGTCGGTTCCGGCATTACTCGCATCATGGACACGATGCGCGAAGCATTGTCCAAATAGTCGCGGCCAATTAGTCGCCAGTTGAATCGCTTAAAACAGTTCATCGCAGCTCATCGCCATGTCCAGCAGTACCGAAGAATTCTACGTCGACGTGATCGAAGAAGATTTCGTGTCGCGACGAAAGATGGACGAAGTCGAAATCGACATCACGCCGATGATCGACATCACGTTCCTGCTGCTGATCTTTTTCATAGTGGCTTCGAAACTAGACGAAGGTGCAACGGTCGATTTACCAGAGGCGAAACACGGAACTGCGGTCGCGATGAAGAGCTCGGCGGTTGTTTCGATCGGGCTCCAAGGCGATAAGGCTGCGATCTATTTAGGAGAAGGCGAATCGCCCGAAACGCAGATTAAGTCTTCCGATCCTGAAGATCAGGAAGCGGAAATCATGTCGTACATTGAAAGCCAAATCGCCTCTGGAAAAACCGAAGTGATCATTATGGCGGCCAAAGACGTTCGGCACGGTGACGTTGCGCGCGTTTCCAAAGCAGTCGGAAAAGCGCACACGAGTAAGACGCTGTTCGTCGCGATTATGGAGGCACAGTGATGCTCGACGGGAACATCCATTTTGCCTGCCCGGTCTGTTCAGCCAAGCTGTACACTTCGGGTGAAAACGCCGACCTGCTTGTCGACTGTGCCGGATGTTCGTCCGCTCTGATTGTGCCTGACCCACCGCTCGGTCTAGACGTGAGCGGACTTGTCGCCGAGGAGCCGCCCATCGTTCCACCTGCAGAACGTGAAGGCGCGCCGCTCGACATGACGCCAATGGTCGACGTCACGTTCTTACTGCTAATCTTTTTCATGGTGACCGCCGCGTTTACGTTGCAGAAGTCGTTCGAAGTTCCTGCCCCCGAAGACAATCGCCCGAGCAGCAACCCGATCGAACGAGAAGAGGAAGAGGGCGTCATCACCGTCCGCATCGACGAGTACAACACGTTCCACGTTTCCTGGACCGGCTCCGACGATCCTGTGGAGGCGCCGAATGAATACGAACTGCTTCGCAAGTTACGCGAAGCAAAACAGAGCGGCGACATGATGAACACGTTGATCGTCGAGGCGCATGTTGATGCTCACCATAAGCAAGTCATATTGGCCATGGACCTTGGCAGCGAGCTAGGGATGGAACAGGTTAAATTGCGGACAATCGAGGAAGACGAATAACAACCTATCGAACGCGGACGAAGAGGCACGATCGCGTTGAGGATAGCGAAATAGGCATGGCAACAGTCTTGCCAGAGACAACGAAGGAACACAGATGAGCGCTTTGGACTTAGTAGAACTGCTCTTCAAAAAAGGGCTGATTGCGGAGAAAGTACGCAAAAAACTCCTGTCGCAAATTGAAGGCGCTAGTAAGACCGTTTCGCCTAAGTCAATCGGTAAGGCGCTCGTAAAAAAAGGGCTGCTCACGTCCGATCAAATCGCTGCTGCAATCGCAGAATTAGAAGAAGGTGCGTCTGAAACTCGCGATGATCTGGCGATTCTCGAACCACTCGAAGAAGAGCGCCCCGTCGAAGTCGTAGATGCCGTCGACATGGACGACGAGCTTGGACTTGCAGACGATGAATCGCTTGCCGAGCCGATTGATGAATCGGTGGAAGCGGTCGAACCAGTTGCGGAAATTTCAGACGTGAGTCCCAACGTCGAGACATTAGATGATGCTCTCGACGAACATGAAGAACATCACGACGACGCAGTAGCCCCGCCTTCGACGCCAGGAAAACGAGGCCGCAAGAAGTTCCGCACGAATCGATGGGATTCGCCGCTGATGTTGGCTGGTGGCGGTGGCTTAATCTTGATGATCGCGTTGGGCGGTGTGTTGTGGTTTCTGATGACCCGTGAAACCTCACAGCAAGCGTTCAATGCTGCTGAGGAGGCATACCGCTCAGCAAGCTACGGTCAGGCAGCAGCGCAGTACACGAAGTTTATCAACAAGTTTTCAAAAGACGAAAACGTTTCATCCGCCAAGGTCAAGCTACGACTTTGCAGCATCTGGACAGACGTCACAGCGAAGAACTGGGAATCCGCGCTGACAAAAGTTCAAAACGACTTGCCGACCATCGAAGCCGAAGTTGCGTTCGACGAAGCTCGTGGCGAGTTAGCGAGCATTCTGCCAAATATCATGGATGGTTTCGCAACAGCGGCCGACTCAGCTGCAAACTCCGAAGATGCCCAACGGAATCTCGATCTGGCAAACGCAGCACTGAAAGAGATCAACAACAGCTCGTACTTGCCGACTCGCTTCCGGAAAGACTTGCAGCCGAAAATTGATTCCATCGAAGGAATCATGAAAACGGTCGAACGGAACATCAACCGCGACAAAGAGCTCAACAACGCAGTAGCGAAGATCAATTCAGCGGTCGAAGCAGGCAACACGCGTGAAGCATACGAAACTCGCCGAGAGCTGCTGAACAAATATCCGCTGTTGCACGACAACGAAAAGCTGGCGGCTACGATCGGCTCAATTACTGAGAAAGAGCGAGGAAAGGTAATTCCGATTACCACTCCCCCTGAAGCGGTCGCTGGAGACCGTGCCGTTGCGTCGGACATCCGCGTCACACTTGCGGCTCGAAAAGGTAACACCATTGAGCAGCTTGCTGGGCAAATCGCGTACGTGCAAACACGAGGCTCCGTTTATGCGATCAACGCAAATGACGGATCAGTTGCTTGGCGTCGGTTCGTTGGATTTGAGGCCGACGTTGCACCGTTGTCACTGGGGCAGAGTTTCAATAGCGATGTTATCGCCGTTGATAGTCGTGTTAACGAACTGGTTCGACTAGCCGCAGCCGACGGCAAGGCACAGTGGCGAGTTCCATGCGATGGGCAGTTCACCTCACCGGTCAGTTTTGAAAGCCGTCTTTTCGTCACTTGCAGTCACGATCAGACCGGACGTTTGCTGGTTGTCGACCCGAACAGCGGGCAAACAACTGGCGGCGTTGAATTTCCCATGGCAATTTCTTGCAGCCCACTGATCACGCGTTCCGGACAAATCATCCAACCCGGCGATCACTCGAGCGTGTTCGTGCTGAACTCGCAAGACATGCAATGCACCGATGTCGCTTACATCGGCCATGGCGCTGGCACCATCGTCGTGCCGCCCATCGAAGTGCTGGACTACATTGTTGTTGCTGAAAACCCGGCCTCCAATTTTTCGTTGCTTCATGTTCTCAAGCGAAATCCAGAAGATGGCAAGCTCATCGAAACAACGAAGCCTGTGAGACTGGAAGGCCGGATCGTAGTTCCGATGACGTCCGATGGAAAGAATTTTGTTGTCTCTACTGACCGCGGCGAGGTTGAAGTCTTCGAATTTCGAAACAATCAAGACACTCCAGAAAAAGCTGTGTCGCCAGGTGTAACTGCGATGGGCGAAACGTCGACGGGCTACGTGCACTTCGCTGATGGTCGGTTGTGGGTCGGCAATACACAGTTTGCTCGATATGACGTGCAGCTTGCCAGAAAAGCACTCGCACGAAAATGGATTCGCAACAAAGGCGACCGCTACATCGCGCCGTTCCAACAATTCGGCAATGTACTGATTGCCGTCCGACAACCGGAAGGTCGCCGAGGCGCAACCGTGACCGCCCTGCAAATTGCCGGAAATGCCGATGATGGCAATGTATTGTGGGAAGTCGATCTAGGCGTACAGCCGGCCGGCAACGTTTTCATCCACGACAAGGCTCTGAACGTTGTCACCGCGAACACCGACTTGTTTCGGCTCGGGCGAAGCGAATTGCAGCAGCCAGTTATTAACGAAGCGTCTGCTCGAATTCCGTCTGCCAAGCTGCCTGTCGTGACGGAATCGCTGGATATGGGCAATGGTGTACGAGTCTTCTTGTCAGAACAAGCCCCAAGCAAGATCGTCGTTTTTGACTCGTCAGCACCAAACGCAATGAGTCTCGTTGACTTGCAACTAGGCGGAGATCAACCTGCGGCGTTGCCGGTTAGCTACAAGGGAGCCCTGGTCGTGCCCGCTGTTTCGGGCGCTGTCTACTATGTCGATCCCAAAACCGGAACTCCGGTTGCCAACGAATTTCAACCATCACTGACATCCAATCAAGAAGCGAAATGGCCGCGGCCCGTTGTTATCGGTGATGAGTTGTTCATGCCCGATGGTGCCGGACAAGTCTATCGAGTCGCATTGAATTCAAATCCTCAGCCGCATCTAGCAAGTGTTGCTCAGGCAAACAGCGACTTCCTCCCTCGCGGCAATATGGCAGTACTCGGAAACATCGTTTATGGCGTTCAGCGGGCCGTCGCCGGTGACGAGATCGTTTCCGTTAACGCTGCGGATTTGAACGCCGCAACGAAACGTTGGGATCTGGGTGGTCGAGTGGCATGGGGGCCAGCAAGCGTCGGACAATTTGTATTTGTGACATCCGACAGTGGCGAAATGATTTGCTTTGACGGTGGACAAAACGAAGTTTGGAGAACAAAGTTGCAACACGGACCTATCGCTGGCGAGCCGCTCGTCTTGGGCGATCAGCTTGTTGTGACATCGATAAGCGGTATTGTCTCAAAACTAAGCATCGCGTCCGGAGAAGAAACGTCGCAGTTCGATGTCGGTGAGCCACTGGGAAGTGGCGCGGTCCAGTTTGGAGAACGGTCCATCGCACTTGGAAGTGATGGCACGCTTCACGTTTTCCGATTGCAGTAGCCAGCGAGTTTGGAATGCATCAACATCAACGTCCAACTCGAATTCGACTTGCCACGGCCGCGATTTTGTGGTCTGCAGTCGTTGCAGCTACGCCGTCGGTCAACGCGCAAAGTTTGCTGGACGAAGATCCGTACGATCTCGTCACCGTGACCGACGCAAACGGACCGACCACGTTAAAAGTGTTGCCGCTAACGCAATTCAAGGACCGTCGAGTCCCAGCGACTCTTAGGGAACCGCTTAAAGTCCGACGACTCGAAGACCCCGATCAAGAATTCGAGGTCGCCCCGTCTGCGGTCAAGAAGGTGGAATTGTACGAACAGCGTGTCCTCACGCAAGCGTTGAGCTTTACCCGGCAAAAGGACTTCGACAAGGCGTTCGAGTACCTGTCGTTCCTCCGTACAAGATACCCAAAGACCCCGGGGCTTGATGAGGCGATGCAGCAAATGCTGACGGCCGAAGCAACGGCTCTGTATAGCAAGCGCGAATATGAGCGTGCTTGGTTTCTGCTCAACGAAATCTACTCGCTAAACCCGTCTCGTCCCGGATTGGATAAAGCGTTGACTGCCGTTTTGGACCGGATGTTTGCCAAACGCATTTCTGACCGCGATTTTGTCGACGCACGACGCATCCACGGCGTAGCTAAAGATCGCTACCAGCGTCTCTTGCAGCCGCTCCTTCGAAAATGGGAAACGCAGCTTGGGCGATACGCAGAACAAGCAAAAACTCGAGCCGAACAAAAACTCGCGGCGAAAGAATACGCCGATGCGTACCGAGCTGGTCAGCTGATGATGGAGATTTGGCCGGAAACGAACGGAGCACGTCAACTATTCGCACAGCTCGCGACTGCCTATCCGATTGTCACCGTCGCCGTTACGCAGCCGTACTCGCCTGCCGCCGACAAAACGAATTGTCGCAGTACTGAACGCTGCCAACGTCTGCTGCATCGAAGCTTGTTCGAAATGACCGACGTGGGATCGGAAGGCGGCGACTACATCTGTCCTATGGGATCGCATCGGATCAGTGCGAACGGCCGTTCGATCGATTTGGATTTAAGCAGTCTCGCGAATGCCAAAGGAAACCTAAGCGGGCTGACGGTCGCGCGCCAACTGCGAGCGATGGCGCTGCCGCAGACAGATAAATTCTCAACACAGTGGCGTTCTGTTTTCGAAAAAGCAAACGCGTCTGATCTCTTCAATGTCGCCGTGTCGCTGCAGCGGCCGCATCTTCGCTTCGAAGCGATTGTCAGCGATTCTTTGGCTGGGCTCGACTCGATCGCGTCTGCCGTAGCACCGTATGCCCCGATCGCGAATGACAGCAGTGACGATGCAGGTCGATCGGAATTACGATTTCGGAAAAATCCAGACTATCTCTACTCGGTCCCAAATCAACCAGCGGAAATTGCCGAGGAGTTATATACCAGCTCCGAATCAGCACTGTCTGCGTTGCGTCGAGGTGAAGTGGACGTCATCGCGCGACTGCTTCCTGCCGATGCCATTCAAGCTCTGCGTGATAACACGATATCGGCTCGGCCGTATCGAGTGCCTTCGATGCACATGCTGATTCCGAATTATGACGACGAGTTCGTTTCTCAGCGAGCCTACCGATTGGCGTTGTTGTACGCGATCGACCGCGAAACGATCTTGCAGCGAGAACTGCTTGGTGGTGGCGAACTCGCAGGTTGCCAAATTGTCAGTGGTCCATTTCCGTATGGACTTTCCAACGATGACCCAATTTCATACGGCTACAATCGCCAAATTCGTCCACGAGGATACGATCCGCGATTAGCGAAGGTGCGTCTGCAACTAGCCAAGATGCAAGCCGACGCAGCGGCGGTGAAGGCCGGTGAAGAGTCGGCTCCGACGCTGACCAAGCTGGTGCTCGCACATCCCGATGACGAAATCGCCAAAATCGCTTGTCAACACATCGCGAACAATTGGAGGATCTTGGGATTTGAAGTCGAAACCCTGGTCCTCTCGCCCGGCCAGGGCAAACCGGAAAGTGGAGATTGGCATTTTCTTTATGCTGATCTTCACATTAGCGAACCGCTAACCGATGCAACAAATCTCCTCGCGTCGTCGGGGTTCGTGCGTTGCGGAAGTCCCTACCTGAATCTGGCGCTGCGACAGCTGAACGCGGCGGACAACTGGAATCTGGCAGGCACACGATTACAGGCGATTCATCAAATCTGTTTCGACGACGTCAGCGTCATCCCGCTCTGGCAACTTTCAGACTATTTCGCTCACGGGCCGAAAATCGACGGAATTGGAACACAGCCGGTTACTCTTTATCAAAACGTTGAAAACTGGCGAGTCATACCTCAATGATTTACATGCGAGCACAATCTCGAGCGATCCTTGCGGCGTTAACATACGTGATCTGCTTTTCGCAATCGACGTGCGCGCAGTCGCTTTGGGAGGTCACTCCGTACAACGTTGAGATTTGGGTCGCGTTGGAAGATCACCCAGAAGTAGCCCCGTCATGGGCAACTCGCTTGCCGCTTTCTCTCAAAAAATCAAGTGACACGTCGCTGGGCGCGGTCTGGCAAACAAACGCGACACTCGCGCCGCCGCAATACCGCCAAGCACTGTTGAATGGCGAATCGCCTAACGCGTTCCTGCTAATCGAGGCTAATCCTTCTCTCGCCGAGGCCGACAAACTGATGATCGTTAGCCTGAAAAGTGGCGACGGAGGCATTCGAGTCGAGGCACGAGAGCTCGATACCGCGACGCGTGTTTGGTCCGACATCCAAGCGGCGACTTGTCTGAGCGGTGATGAAATTCCACGCACGGCATTTCAACTTTTGACAAATGTGTTTTCGCCACTTGCATTCATTGTTCGAGTTGAAGATGCCGCCGTCACCGCCGAAGTGCGTGCAGGAGCATTGACGCTGCCAGAATCCGCGGTCCGTTCATGGAAGAATCCCACGGTAGTTCAACCCGGTGATTTCTTGCTGCCTTACATTCGCAAAACCGACCGCGATGGCAAGGTCAAAGAAAATGGTGTGACCGAAGTCAAGTACACCGTGTTGTTGGTTCAATCGGCAGACAGCAACGGCACATTAGCGTGCGAAGCTCACTCCGGCTACCGACAAGCGTTTACGACTCGTCGAAGCTCACGCTCGCGACAGTTGGCCTTGATTGGAAGGAACACAGGACGAGAAACCGTTTTGCACACGCACAATCGTGTGGACGAAAATATTGATCTCGTTGGCTACGATGTTTTCGCTCGCGAACCGGGATCGGAGAAATCAACGCTGATCGGCCGCACTGACTGGCGCGGCGAATTGGTCATTCCGCCTGCTGACACTCCGGTTCGAATTCTGTTCATCAAAAGTGGTAACCGAGTGCTTGCGAAACTTCCTGTCGTCCCTGGACTGCAAGGCCGCATTGAAGTTGCACTTCGCGACGATAACGCGCGACTAGAAGCCGAAGGATTTCTCCTCGGCGTGCAAGAGAATCTTGTCGATTTGGTCGCTCGCCGCGAGATCCTTTCGATCCGAATTCGCGGCTTGATCAACAAAGGCCAATACGATGAAGCAGACGAGCTGCTATCGGAATTGCGGCAACTGCCGACACGCGAAAGTTTTGAAAACCTCGTGACCAATCGCAAGCAATTGTTGTCGACCGGCGACTCTCAGGTTCAAGACAAGATCGACGAACTCTTCGCTAACACGCGTGATCTGTTCAACAAGTTTCTGGACCCGCAACGAGTCGACGAACTCCAGCAACAAATCCGCGGTGCTCGCGAATCCGGTCCGCCTCCAGCTGAAGCAGAGATTACTTCGGACGAGGCGACATCAGGGTAGACGATACTCTGAGTCATTTTCTAAGGGCAGCGTGCTACGTTCTCCCGCTTGAGCTGACCGCACTCTTCACGGTCAAATGAGTGGTGTTGCGGCAGTGGAAGTTGCTAGACTTTTTTCGCATTGGCTTGGCTAGATCGATTTATATCTAGCTCGTTTCCTTCATGCGATGTGCTGCCAGCTGTCATCCGTTGGGGGTAACGGGCTCAACGCAAGATCAAGGCCTGAATACAGCTCGTGCACGCGATTTCTTCAAATCAGTTTCCTGGGCTCCTTCCTGTCATTTTTCCGCTTCGATGCGTATGTCACGCACTACCGATCAGTTTGTTAGAACGGCTTCAGGCAAGGGACTTTCTGGCGACTAACGCGCCGCTGTTACACGGTGCTTGTACGTGGCCGGGGAACGGGTGCAAGTTTTGACGTGGCGCTTTTTGTGCTTTCTTGTGACCCGACGCGTGAGCGAGGGACGACAGCAACGCGGGTTACGAGGCTTGTGCAACTCCGAAAAGCGTAAGCGAGACCTCTGAATTCAGCGTTAGGGGGCTCGCTTCCGTCGACCGCCAGCCACCCATACACGCGACGTGAATCGGCAGATTTCGCACGAGTGCGAGAAAGCCCCTTCAGACACCTATCAAATTGAAATGGGGACGGTGAAGATGAAACGAAAAACGCGAATCGGTTTCACGTTGGTGGAGTTGCTGGTTGTCATTGCGATCATTGCGCTTTTGGTCCTGCTGTTATTGCCAGCGGTCAGCGCTGCTCGTGAGGCTGCGCGACGCACACAGTGCATAAATCGACTGAAACAACTGCAGGCTGCGCTGGTCAACTACGAGTCGGCTCATCAAGAGTTTCCTCCGGGTGCGAATGAAGCTGGTGCAGCGTGGCCCGCGTTCATTCTGCCGTTTCTGGAGCAAACGTCGATCTATAACAAGCTGCAACTAACGGACGATTTTGAAACGGCGGACGATCCAATCGGCGTTCAGCATTGGGCTGCCCAGTACACGAGTCGAACAGGCGATCCGAGCCAGCTTGGATCTAGCGATCCGAACGCTCGGAACATCGCGGCGTTGGCGATGCCATTGGAAGCGTTCTTGTGCCCGTCCTCTGTTAGTGGCGGCGTTTCGTCAAACGTTACGGTTGTTGACTATGGCGTTATTACTCAGTTCCGCCCAAATTATGCGGCATGTGGATCGCATGTCTTGCGAGATGATGCGGACCCGGATCTTGAATTGAGACCAAAGGCAGTCATGACTGGCGCATTGATTTACGGCGAAGCACTTGCGTATCCGAAGTTCAAGGATGGCTTATCGAAAACGATATTTCTTGGTGAAGTTGACTATGGAGACGAGCCGGAGGTCACGAAAAATCAATGCCGCCGGCAAGAACGCCAGAATGATTGTGGTAATTGCGGCCCATTTCGCATTGGTCCGGCGCGTGACCACGTGTTTCTGGGCAGCGACGATCTGGACCGCCGTGCTGATCTATCAGAGCTATTCTGTTCAACGGCCGTGGGTCTTGGCGAGTTTCCTGAGTCACTTCCAGTATGCGATCCGCACTATCCAGCGTTCGAGCTGTCATTCAGCTCACCACATTCAGGAATGTGCGTGTTCAGTTTTGGTGATGGCTCTGTGCGAGCCATTAAAAACTCGGTCGACAGAAAAGTCTTTCAAGCACTGGGCTCCCGGCGCGGCGACGAGTACTACGGCGTGCCGTAGCCCCGTTCCAGAGGAAAGACGATGCGAGGACTATATCGCGGAGATAAGCCCCAATGCCCTGATCTCTTCGGCTATTGTGTCAAGCGTGGCTGTCGCGTCAACGACTCCGGCGTTACGGGCGCTGCTTGGCATGCCGTCGACAGCACATGATGCGGAATCCTGCACGAAGATCCTGCCGCCTCGGTCGCGTATATCGCCAGCTCCTTCACTCCCATCGCAGCCCATGCCGGTGAGAATGACACCAAATAGCTTCGGACCAAACGTCGCTGCTGCAGATCGAAATAGGTAGTTGACGGACGGGCGAAATGCCATTTCTGGTGATCCATCGTCAACGCATATTCTGATATTGCTTAGTGAACGCCGCTCCACACCCATCTGCCGTCCACCGGGAGCAACGTAGACATTGCCTTTTTCCACGGGCATGTCGTCGACAGCTTCCTGGACCTGCAATTCGCAGTTCTTGTCCAGTGATTTGGCCATCGACGCCGTAAAATGCGGGGGCATGTGTTGCGCAATCAGAATGGGAAACGGCAATGACCCGGGAAGGTCCGCGAGAAGTTGCTTCAGAGCATTTGGACCGCCTGTCGAAGCTCCGATGCAAACCGCGTCAATCGCAGTCCGCGGGCGAGATGCTGCGGGAGCTTCCGGCTGTCTGCTCGCGGTCGACGAGGGTCTCTTCGCCTGCCGGTAGGCCCCAAGTTTGCTGAGCAGCTCACTGCGGAGGATTATGGAAGACTCTTCCCAAGAGTCGCTCATGGGCTTGTGAATGAAGTCGAACGCGCCTTCCATCAGTGCTTCTGTAGTAGGTTCTGCTCCGCGTTTCGTCAACGAACTTAACATGATGGACTTCGATGCGGACTTTCGTTTTCTCAACTCCGCAAGCACCTCAATTCCGTCGAGTCCGGGCATTTCGACGTCGAGCAGCAGAATGTCGGGTTTCAAACGCTCGGCCAATTCGACTGCTTCGATTCCGTCCTTTGCCTCCCCAATGACTTCCGCTTGGGAAATGTCATCAAGCACGCTGCGAACCAGCCTGCGATACGTAGAACAGTCGTCGACGATCAAGATCCTAGCGTGGGAACTAGAGGAAGTAGTTGTCACACCACAAGTTGGAGATTGAGTTTTGGCAGTCATCGTCTACTCGAAGTTTGAAAATAGGCTCACCATGCTCACCCATAAACATAGCTCGTCTCCGGTGCGTCGAGGATTTTTGGCCAGGTTTCTCGCCGAGCGAGGTGCGAGCAATCTTGCAGGCAAACAACGATGCGTAGCCACGACAAGTTGACGATCGTATCTTCCACACAAAGTTGCAACCCGATTTGTACCGCACAGTAGAAACAACACTGTCAGTGAAGATTGCAAATCGAAACTATCCCCACGATGGCTGCGTTTGAGATAGAATCCACATTCGGAGAATACTACGACTATGTCACAATCTGAGACCTTAACAATGTGCAGTCAATATTTACCCCAAATCGTTGTGGCTCTGTTTGCACGCGTGCTGATCAGCGCGGCTTCCGCTGAAAATGCTTCCGCTGAATTGCTCGATGCGAATTTCGGCGTGGTCCGCATCGCAACCGGTTGCGAGTTCGCGGAAGGTCCGGCGGTAGGACCGGACGGAAGTCTGTTTTTTTCCGACCAGCCAAACGACCGCATCATGAAACTAGAATCGCGAGGCGAATTGTCCGAATGGCTCAAACCTTGCGGAGCCGCCAACGGGCTCCTATTCGATGCCAATGGTGATTTGCTGATGTGTCAATCAGCGAGAGAAAACGGTGGACGAGCCGTTGCGAAGTACGATTTTGAGAATCAGAAGATTGTCTCGCTGACGCAGACCTACGATGGCAAGAAATACATCGCTCCAAACGATCTTTGCGTCTTGCCGAACGGAACAGTCTATTTTACTGATCCCTACTACGATGGCGATCAATCGCAACCGAGCAGCGGCGTCTACGCATTGACGCCAGACGGCACAGTAACGCGACTGCTAGACGATCTGCTGAAGCCGAACGGAATCGCGTTGTCGCCAGATAAATCGGTGCTGTACGTTTCCGACCGAGGCACGCAAAAGCTACATCGCTATAAGTTGATTGATGGCAAACCGGTCGCCGATGGAATCGTCTACGACTTTTCACCTGACCGAGGCATCGATGGAATGGCGGTCGATGTTTTAGGAAACATCTATGGGGCTGCTGGACAGGACGAAACGACCGGCTTGTTCGTGATCAGTCCCGACGGAAAACTGTTGCTCCATAAACCGATGCCAGAGTTTTCTACAAATGTGACGTTTGGCGGCGAGGACATGCGTGACCTGTTTCTGACCGCTTCAACCAGCGTTTACAAAATGAGAACTCGAATACCTGGCGTCGCCCCGACATATTCAAAAGCGACTTCAGTTTTCGCCGGTCCTCCAGAGATGGTCCTTCCAGAAGGCGCAGGCGAAGGCCCGGCGTGGAATCCGAAAGGCGGACTCATCTTTAGCGGAGGCGGCGGCATCAACCAGCTGACCGCCGACGGAAAGGTAGCTCGGTTTCTCGATGGCACTGCCACCAACGGCCTGCTATTCGATGCGAAAGGAAGACTGCTGCGATGCGAAAATGCGAACGGGCGCATCACGCGAGTCGACGTTGATGGAACCGTTGGAATCTTGACTTCGGAATTCAACGGAGCTCGGTACAACCAACCGAATGACATTACTGTGGATTCGAAAGGACGGATCTTTTTCAGTGATCCCAAATATGGCCCGCGAACCGATCTGACTCAGTTCGATAACGAAGACAAAGCAGTTGAAGGCGTTTATCGAATCGATAACGATCTGCGAGTCGAACGAGTCATCACTCACGAAGTCGATCGTCCAAACGGAGTGCTGGTTTCAAAAGAGGACCGCTATCTGTTCGTCGCAGACAACAATAACAACACGGACGGTGGCGCTCGAAAGCTATATCGTTTCGAACTTGCGGACGGCATCGTAGACCTGCAGAGTAAGCGTCTGCTGTTCGACTGGGGAACGGGCCGAGGCCCAGATGGAATGGCGGAAGACTTGCAGGGCCGAATCTACGTCGCCGGTGGTCGCCATGAAGCAGCGTTGCCGTTCGAAACGGTCGACGGGCACAACAAGTCGGGCGTCTACGTCTTTGACGAGAACGGTCAGCTGCTCGCGTTCGCCTCGATTCCTCGCGACGAAGTAACGAACTGCACGTTCGGCGGACCAGACAGAAAAACGCTCTACGTCACAGCCGGTGGCACTTTGTGGTCGATCCGGACTACCATTGCCGGCTACGATTCCGCAGACCGCTAATCGTAGTCGGCTCACTCCGTGAGCCGGCCGGAGAAATCTAATCGTCGTTACCAGAAAGGCCGCGTAAGCCCATCGTCGCAAATGCGAATAGGATCATCGCCCCCCTGTGTATTGCGCCGCTCTTTTAGAATCACCGTCTAAAAAAACAACACCGGCGCTGCT
>JAGQPC010000096.1 GCA_020426925.1 Planctomycetales bacterium
GCAGCGATTGGCTGTCACGCATCGACCCTGCAGCTCGCCGAGCAAGCAGCTCCAAAGCCTCCGGTTCGGCCTTCGCTCCTTCGCTTTCGACGATAAACTTCAATCGCCGCGCGATGTCGTCCGTGTCGACCGGTGAAAAGTCGAATCGCTGGCATCGAGACAAAACCGTAATCGGAATCTTGCCAGGTTCGGTCGTGCAAAAGATAAACTTGACGTGCTCGGGAGGCTCTTCCAGCGTTTTTAACAACGCGTTGAAAGCTTCCTTTGTCAGCATGTGTACTTCGTCAATGATGTAGACTTTGAAGCGAGACCGGCTGGGGCGAATTCCAACGTTTGATCGCAGCTGGCGGATTTCATCGATCCCTCGATTGCTGGCACCGTCAATTTCCAAAACGTCTACATCATCGCCACTAGCGATCTGCAAACAGATATCGCATGTGCCGCAAGGCTCCGTCGTTGGACCGCTACTGCAATTCAGCGCCTTTGCGAGAATCCTGGCGGTCGAGGTTTTGCCGACCCCACGAGCCCCCGTAAACAGGTAGGCGTGGCCAACGCGATCGGTGGAAATCGCGTTCTTCAAGGCCTGGGCCACCATTCCCTGACCGATGAGGTCACCGAACGCCTGAGGTCGGTATCTTCGAGCTACAACTACGTATTCGCCAGAGTGGCGGTTGTTTTCTGTCGATGCGTCGCCGTCCATGATGATCGTCGCCGAAACTATTGTGATTGAGAATGTTCTTGCCTGAGGCCACTGCGAATGAGCCTGATTATCGAACAAGTTTGACATGTGTTATACGCTTGACGGCAAGTTTTCACCACTGGTGCGTTCCTGAAGACTTGAATCGCACGCATTGCTGGAAACGGTCTCGCTGCAGAAAAACTGCGTGAAAGTGAGGGAATGTCCGGAATATCCAATTCCATCGCAGCAAGTCAACTGACACGACCTTAGCAGGCAGCTGTCGCGACTGGCTTCGCCTAATCGGACTGACTCCCTAATTTGTGTGGCTTGTCGGTACGACTTCAATTTCGCATTCAGCGACTACAGGATCGCCAGTTGCGTCGTGCGTGATGGCGCGGAGTGTCATCGGCATATTGAACGGACCATGAGGCGAGCCAACGTTGATTTCCAACTGAACCGTTTCGGCATCCTCAGGAATCACGGCTGGCGGGGCCTTGATGCCACCGAAATGCTTTGGCAGAAGAAGCTCGATTTTTACTGGACGGCGAGCAACCTGGCCTCGGTTGATTGTGACATTTAAGATAGTCGTAGAATTCGGTTTGGCTTCGACAAAACTCGGCGTTACCTCAACTCCGGTTCGAGTCGGCGAAGTCAGAATGATGATTTGGTCGTTTGGATTGTTCGAACTGTAGCTGACTTTGTGTGTGCGACCTTCGTCGTCGGTGATTTCACCGACGGCTTTCACGACAATCCGTCCTGTCCGATTCTGTTCCAGCCAAGTTGGAATTCGAATCGGAAATTCAAACTCCGTTTTGCCCTCGGGAACTCGAACATCGGATACTGCCTCGACGCCCTGAAGGTGGCGTGTTTGTTTGTCCGTTAACGAAATTGTCAGAGGTCCCGAATAGCCTTTGCGGTCAATCAAGAACGGGCGACGGTGAACAGTTCCTCGGTGAGCGTACTCGATGCGATACTGATCGCCCACGATTTTGAACGGTGTCTTGATCGATACGCCCAGTAAGATTTCGTCTCGCCTAGCTCCACCTAGTCGAAGCGGCATGGTCGCGACGCGCGGGAGCAGTTCACGCTCCGACGCCACGTCGTCTGTTGCCGCAGAACTCGTGTCAGCCGCGGCGTCTACAGACACTCCTTCGATTCGGATCGGAACGGCATCGATGCGAGCATCATTGGCCGCGCGAAGTGTTAACTCAACCTCCGACTTGTCACCAGCCATCAGGCAATTATCAACGGACACGCCGTTCGCAAGTCCCGTGACTTGTAACTGGATCGGCTTGTCGTTTCCACCGAATCTGTTCGCGAAAACTTTCAACTTGGTCGTTTCACCACAAAATAAAGTTATTGCGTCGGTGGCAAACGTCAGCGCAAAATCGGGCACAGGATTTGGCTCCAAGGCCAACCGATATGCATAATTGCCGTTCGCTAATTGCGTCTCGTCGAAATGCGAAACGAGCAGTTCCACTTTCCCGCTGTCGGGCACTGTAAACTCACCGGTTGGTTCGATTCGGTTGAGTTTCGTACTTCCGATGTCCAGCAGATTAGAATCGTCTTTGCAGTCACGAACGATGATACGAGCGTCCAGCGCCGACCCCAATGATGCAGCCTTCAGCGAAAAGCTCACTCGCGTGCCAGCGGCTGCTTCCAGAAGCCAACGATCAACATCACCTGCTTTCGCAATGCGACCGTTGAGCACAACGGCTTCCGTGAGCCGTATGGTCGCCGTCTCTGTGCCTTCGACGATTTCGCGTGCACGACTCGTCGCAATTGAGATTGGATTTAGACTTTCTTTGTTGAGCACTGCGGTACGTAGCTGACTATCATCGGCAGACCCCAACGTGATTTGAAGTATCTCGCCGGACAGCCCCGCCCCAAACGCCTGAAACGTGGTCAGTGTGTTCTGTTGGCCACCAAGCGGAAAAAGAAAATCGACGTATGGACCTGAAAGAATCGTCAGCCGGTACACGTAGTTCTGCAGACCACCGAAATTAATGTCATGAATGCGTACCTCATAGTTGCCGTCAGCTTCGGCCCGAAAACGGACCATCGAATCTGCGGCGAAGAAGTCATCGTTTTCGACGACGCGTTGTCCGTCGGGGTCTCGAATCTCTAGTCGAGCGTCCAGCGGCGATCCGATTCGTGCAGCATTGACGACGCAAGTGATTATCTGCCCCGCGGTCGCGGTGAAACGCCAGATGTCGACGTCCTCTCGCGGGAAGATTCGACCGTTAATCGTTATCGGCAGCTGCACATCCGTCGGCAACGGAGCACCGTCAATTTCGTTTTCCACAATTTCTGGAAGATCCCCAATCACGAACGGTCGGCTCTCGACAGCACCTTGCGACGTCGATACTTGCCAGAAACATTTCCCAAGCGGCGCATCGTCCGCGATCACAAACCGAGCTGCGTGGTCTTTCGGATAGTCTTCGCTCTGTTGCGAATCAGGCTTTACGATCAACGGCCCTTCAAACCAGATACGTTCGATTTCGTGAATCGATTCGCTTGCTGCCACACCATTACCGACAACGCGCAACGGAGCACCGCCGTGCAGGTAATGAGCCCCGATTCTGACATCGACAGTTTTGCCTCTCTGACCTCCTGGCGGAAAGATGTAAGAAGTCGACGGAGCATCAGTTGCGATGGCCGGTTCAAACGTAATCGCGACGCCCCACAAAGCAACCACAATGCAGAAGCTAATCCTGACTTTCGACATGACGAATCTCTTCATCGGCACAAATTGAATTGGTGCTGCGTACCGCACGGTCGAACAACATCGGCACAACCAACAGTGACCGCGAAACGGCGAATTCTTGCCAATCCACCGGCAACGATTGTAATCCAATTGTGTGCCGGCTACCGATAAGCCGAGCCGTTTTTTGCAACGGCGTCCGATTTCTTATCGCCAATGAGGTAGGATTCTGCTGCGCACTCGCTTAAGATGAGGCAACCATCCATTAGTCCTGCCTTTGCGAGTCACCCAGCATGCCTCGATTCGCTCTGCTTCTTTTGTTATTTCAATCCGTCTCGGCGAGTTCGTTTGCCGCCGAACGGATCGATTTGTTTCCAAGGTCCATTTCGTTAGATGGCCGAGATGCATCTCAAGGCCTGCTGGTCCTGTCGGTTGATTCAGACGGGTACGACCGTGACTTAACTCGCGATGCTAAATACCAGTCTGCGGACGAATCGATTTGTCGAGTCGATGACGATGGAATCGTTTCCGCGATCCGCGATGGTCGTACAGTCGTGGAAGTGCACGTCGGCGATACGACCTTAACCGCCGATGTGCGAGTAACTCACGCAAGCCAACCGCCTGTCCGTTTTTTCGAGACGGACGTGGTGCCGATCTTCAGCCGTCATGCCTGCAACTCGTCGGGTTGTCACGGCAAGGCGGAAGGCCAGAACGGATTTAAGTTGTCGGTTTTTGGTTTTGATCCGCACGCGGATTTCGTCGCGATTGTGCAGGAAGGTCGTGGTCGTCGCGTTTCCGTGGCGGCTCCTGAAAGCAGCCTGCTGCTGGCAAAGGCGAGCGGTGACGTTGCTCACGGTGGAGGTGTCCGTTTGGAACATTCTCAGGCGGAGTATCGAGTGGTCCGAGACTGGATCGCCGCTGGAGCTACACTTGCCGACAAACATCCGCAGCTTGAGCGCATTGAGCTGCATCCTCGAGAACGGATTCTCCGTCTCAATTCGAAGCAGCAATTACGATTGACCGCTCATTTTGACGACGGTTCGCGACGAGACGTCACTAGTCTCGCTCGTTTCCGCAGCAACAACGAAGGCCTCGCGATGGTCGACGACGATGGCTTGGTGCATGTCGGTTCTGCTCCGGGACATGTCGCGATCATGGCCAGTTTCTTGGACCAGATGGATACGTTGCAGGTGCTGCTGCCGAACGAGATGCTCGCTGAACTGGCGACGAACGAAAGCGAATCGACGCAATCGTCGGTCAGCCATGTATCAGGCAACTTCATTGACGAGCACGTTGATCGCAGGTTGGCGCGATTGAACATCGTCGCTTCACCGCTTTGTGATGACGCCACGTTTCAGCGGCGAGTCTACCTCGACATCATCGGTACGCTGCCGACAACCGATGAAGCTCGACGTTTCTTGGAGGATAAATCGACGAACAAACGCGCGGCGTTAGTCGATGCTCTGCTGAATCGCCCTGAATACGCCGCGTACTGGTCGTTGAAATGGTCCGACACTTTGCGAGTCGATCGAGCGAAGTTGGGGCACAAGGCTGCCTATGCATATTACAAGTGGATTCGCGGATGCTTTGAACAGAACCTGCCGCTTGATAAGTTTGCGGCAGGTATCGTCGCCGCAGACGGGCCGCTAGCCGAGTTTCCACAGGCAAACTTTTACAAAGCGGTAACCGAGCCGGGAAAACGTTCGAGCGTCTTGTCGCAAGTGTTTCTTGGTGTCCGCATTGAGTGTGCCGAGTGCCACCATCACCCGTACGATCTTATCAGCCAGACCGACTACCACGGAATGCGAGCGTTCTTTGAACAGGTAAGTATCGTGTCTACGGCTCGCGGCGAGATCATGTCGACGAAGGGCCCGGCCGTTGTGACTCACCCTAGGTCAGGCGAACCGATTAAGGCCCGAGCGTTGTACGAAACGCCAGTCGATTCTCCTCGTCCAAGACGCCAGTTGGCTGAGTGGCTGACGGCGCACGAGAATCCATGGTTCAGTAAGAACATGGCCAACCGACTGTGGGCACACTTCATGGGTCGAGGGCTAGTGGAACCGGTCGATGATTTGCGAGCTACCAATCCGCCGACCAACCCAGAATTGCTTGACGCATTGGCAAAGTCGCTGGCGGAAAACGGGTTCGACGCGAAATCGTTGATCCGCCAGATAACGGCGTCGCAGGCATACCAACGCGCGACGACTCCCAACAATACGAATGCCCGCGACGAACAGAACTACTCGCGAGCATTGTTTAAACGGATGGATGCGGAGGTGTTGCTGGACGCCGTCTGCCAGGTCACCGGTCGGCCAGAAAAATTCGAAAACAATCCGATCGGCGTCCGAGCGATTGAGCTATGGGACAGCGGGTCGCGCCACTACTTCCTCAAGCTTTTTGGCCGGCCGCTCCGCAAGACCGCCTGCGAGTGCGAACGCAACGTCGACGCAAACGTCGCTCAGATCTTGCACATGTTGAACTCGACCGAATTGCAAGGCAAGCTAGTTCATCCTAGCGGACATATGGCGGTTTGGAATTCCGAATTCCCGGATGACTCCGATTTAATTGAACAGCTGTATTTGTCCTTCTTTGGTCGCAAACCGTCGGCCGACGAAAGGCGTAACGCTCTGACGTATTTCGCGGACGCTCCTCAGCGAAAAACGGCAATCGAAGATTTGGGTTGGAGCATGTTAAATTCGTACGAATTCCTGTTTAACCACTAGCAATTGAGCAGGCGAACGCAACCAGAACGTTTTCCTTCGCGACACGCAAAACAGAAGTGAGAATCATATGACGCGCAAAAGTCATTTCTGCGATGGCATCCACCGCCGGTCGTTTTTGCGTGTAGGAGCAGTAAGTGCGTTCGGCGCAAGTTGGTCGTTGACGCAAATGCAGCAAGCCGCAGCAGCGACGGCGGCTGCAACAGACCGTTCGTTGATCATTGTCTTTTTGCAAGGTGGTTTGAGTACAATCGACACCTTCGACATGAAGCCGAACGCGCCGGCAGAAATTCGAGGTGAATTCGACCCGATCTCTACAAACGTCCCAGGAACGCAAGTGTGCCATTTGCTTCCGAAGGTCGCTCAGCAGATGGACAAGTTTTCGCTACTACGATCGATGACTGTCGGCTCGTCCGATCATCAAACAGCCGATCACCATTTGCTGACTGGCTATCGGCCGTCGGCGGCGTTTCAGGGAGCCAACCGCCCCAACAACGAACATCCGTGCTGCGGCGCCGTTATTGCGCGCAAGCTGGGACCGCGAGGATCGGTCCCGCCGTATGTTACACTGCCCGAAATGCACAACTCTGCCGGCGCCGCTTACCTTGGCCCTGGCGCCGCCCCACTCACAATCAACGCCGATCCGAACGATCCAAACTTCAGTGTCAGGGACATCGTTCCGCCGCTCGATTTAGACGCGTCGAGACTGGATAACCGAACGAGTTTGCTTTCGAAGGTCGACCGGTACCAGCAGGCAGCTGAGGTACAAGCAAATCAGTCTCTGCGGTCCATTGGTGCATTTCGCGAGCGGGCATTTTCGCTGATGACGTCAGCTGCGGCGAAGAAAGCATTCAACATTCACGCCGAGTCAACTGTCACTCGCGACTTGTACGGACGAAACTCGCTAGGCCAGTCGTGCCTAATGGCTCGGCGGCTCGTCGAAGCGGGCGTGCGTTGTGTTTTGGCGACGCACGTCGACTGGGATACGCACTCCGGTAACTTCGCAAGCTTGAAAAATGATTTGTTGCCTCCGCTTGATCAAGCCATGTCGGCTCTATATAGCGATCTGCACGAACGAGGACTGTTGGAAACCACGATCGTCATGGTCACTGGTGAATTCGGTCGGACTCCAAGAATTAACAATGATGCTGGCCGAGATCACTGGGGCCCCGCCTTTACTCTTATGATTGGTGGCGGCGGCATTCAAGGAGGTCGCGTGATCGGTAGCACCGACGAACACGCTGCGAAGCCGGCCGATAGGCCTCTGACGCCCGAAGACTTGGCGGCCACTATTTACCATCAGCTCGGCATCAACGGCCAAGAAGTTTTTCACACGCCCGAGGGTCGCCCGGTCAAGATCGTCAACGAAGGTCGCATAATTCGCGAACTGCTGTGACCGACAATACGCTTTCCTCAATTGCCGCTAGCTGCGGAGTCCAGCTGATACTTCTGAGTTGCGATCGCCCCCCAGTCGCCATTCTTGTAAAGCCGGGCTTTGACGG
>JAGQPC010000097.1 GCA_020426925.1 Planctomycetales bacterium
CTGTAATCACAGCACAGCCTTACTTGGTCAGCAACGTTGGGCCCACAGGCGATTCGCTTGTCGATGGGCCCAGTGATCTGAGATTCAGAGAAAGTGAATCGACTGGTTGGCTTGCCTTAGCAGCAAGTAGAGGAGCGGCTGCTCGTCGTGTGTAACCAGCGCACCAGAATCGAATTGTCTGGTCACTGGACGCTTGAGATGATTCTTTGCGTAGACTGTGTAAGTGCCACCGTCAAGGTTCAATCTGATGGCGAAGATTTCGTACTGAGCTGCACTCTGCAACACGCGAATCGTGTTGTTGATGGCGCGGTAGAGCGTCGTAACCTCGCTGGATTGAGGTGGATCAATCCAGAGTTTTAGGCACTCGCCATCGTCCCACCAACCTAGCCGATCAACGCAGTCTTGTTCCGTTAAGTTGTGCAGCAGTACTTCTCCATCGTCGGCGTGCGCGTCGACATTGGCAAATAAGATCACGGCAACCGACAGGGCGATTGCCACGTAGACGTTGTTTTTGTGTTTGAGCATACTATCCTCCATAATGCGATTTGATGTGCTGATCAAAAACACTGGAAGCGGCTAACCTTAAAGACCAGAGTCCAGTGATCCATTAATGAAGATTAGCTAAGAAATGTTACAGACGCATGACAGAAGTGTGACATTTCTATGACAATTCAAAGAACTGCTTGGGCAGGCCACTCAGGGTCATCTATTACCGAAGTCCGGTGATCTCCGCTCTTACCTTCCTTCGCGGGGCGAGTGGCAGCAGCTGCTGGCGCCGCCGCAAAAATGTGGACCAGTCTTGGGGAAGTAATAGTAGCAGCTTTGGCTCGTAGCAGAGGTCCTGTTTCGCATTCCAGCAAAACTGATGTCATTGTCCTATTTCTGAATTCCGGTTCGGAATCAACAAGAGCGGCACTCACCAATGCCTGTGTATTTTCACGAATTGGTTTTGCGGATGCAACATAATCGCCAGCGGCAAATGCTGCCACCAAGTCTCGCGTGTCGAACTCGCCATCGCAATTCCAATCGCCGGTCGACCACGTCGAGTTGCCAGGATTGTCATCCTCATAGCTGCCGGCAATGAAAACCTGGATAAGGTCGGCCGAATCGAAATGGCGGTCCAAATTCGAATCACCTGGAGTCGTTCCAATCACGTTTTCGATTAAATGCTCAAAATCAAGAATGTCCACTATATCGTCTTGATTTACGTCGAGTCGATGATCAGTTTTATTCAGGCGAATACCTAAGCACAGTGCATCGATATCCTGAGCTGTTTGCGTACCATCACCGTCGATGTCAATTCGGACAATTGAGAACGCGGCTCGAAAATCACCGCCGGGTGCCCCGTCGCCGGATGGCGACTGGAGCCAAAGAAAGGGCGAAAGCGATCCGGCAATATTGGAATTCAGAAACTCTCCATCTAGCATCCGGCCGTCGATATCAAAAATTCCCGCCTCACCGCTGTCGAGCTCAACTAGATAGTGCCCAGGCGGTAGAGGAACTGCTGCACTGAATACAGCCTTGTTCTGACTGCCGACCCAATCAATCGTACCTTCAAGGTAGCTATCGTTGCCATCGAAGAACATTGGGGTCGGAGAATAGCGGATCCTGAAGGATTCCCTGTTAATTGACGACTGTTCAATTGCTCCGCTAAATGAGATTTCAACCGTTCTGGTCGATATTGATGATGCGTTCCCCAATTTTGGAAAGACGTCAATTACTGACGGCCCATGAAAGTGATCTTCAGTGTCAACTGTAACGGTTCGACTTACTTCAATGGAATAACCAGCGGCGTCAAGAAATGAGGACTCAACTCGATAAGGCCCCGGATCCGGATAACCCCGTGTGTACAGGTGCAACGTTGAGTTATTTGCAGCTAGGGCGTACGAACTGTACCAGCGATCTAGGGGCTGAATCATATCGTCTTGCGTGCCGTAACGACGATCTGCTCCACGAGAACGCAGCTGGAAGGTTGCATTCTGAACAGAGAGAATATCGAGGTCGTCATCAAACTTAAGTCGGAAATGCCAGCGGTTGTAGGCCGTTGGCTGGCTCTCGACGTTGGTCAATCTAGCGGGATGGCTGTCGGAACTGCTAACGCGAAAATTGAACTGTAAATCCCCTCCGACAACACCATTACCAGAGATCTGAGGAAATTCAAAGCTGCCATCTGTTTCGCCATCAAGCGAATTCCCTCTAAGATCTTTTACGCTGTCACTGTGAAGGGTAACTGAGTATTGATCGGGGCGCAATGGCTGATCGGCGGTCCATATTAGAAGCGATGTGAGGGGGTCAAAGCTGAATACACCTGTTTGAGCTCCCGTGCTATTGCCAACAACCGTAATCATGTCTGCCGGTTCGTAGCGATCAACGTCGATTTGATCATTCAGCCAAAAGACAATCTGGCGAGTGGACTCAACGGCAGTGTCATCCTTTGGATACGTTTGCAGAACACGCGGGGCGATCGATTCCTCGGACTCAAGTGGGGTGATTTTTAGCCGATAGCGGCCAACTGAATTATGACCGGCGACTCGAACGGTATATTCTCCAGAGTGATTAAACGTGTGCGTAAGATGGGGGTCGACGGAGCGGAGATTGCTGTCGCGATCTATAGCGTCGAGGCTATAGCTCAATAGGTCCTCGTTGCTATTGTATAGCCAAATTTCCGCATCCAATGCGCTTTGAAACTCCGCCGCATCAATGTCAATATCGAAAGTCTGTCCTGCGTCCACCGTAAATTGAAAGACATCTTGATCGCTTTCGCTACGGATGTTTCCATAGATTGTCACACGGTCGTTGCGCACGTCCGCTCGTCCGACCATGAGGCTTATTCCGTCAACGAACGTAGTGGCTATATCGACGCGGCCGTCTTGATTGAAGTCGCCAACTTCAACCGCGAGCGAATTGCTTCCCGTTTTGTACAGCACCGGTTCGGAGAACGAACCGTCACCCTTTCCTAATAGAAATCTGGTTGCGTCGGTGCGACTGCCAAGAGCGATATCCACAATGTTGTCAGTGTTGACGTCGGCAGCGAATAGACTCTCAGGCGCGAAGTTCAAAGGGTAAGTGAGTGGTTCACGTGAAAATGCTGCGTTTCCTTCGTTGAATAGCAGACTTAGGTCCTCACTGTCATAGTTGGCGACAATAAGGTCGATATCGCCATCCAGATCAAAATCACCCGCCGCAATCCCTCGCGGCGCGTTCCCTACGGCGTAGCGGCCCGCTGATCGCATCGAGCCGTTTCCGTTTCCAAGAAAAAGTTGCACCTGATTCGCAGATCTGTTCGCAGTTGCGACATCAACATTGCCATCGGAATTGAAATCCTGGATAGCGATAGAATACGGCGTGCTTGTAGTGGCAAAAGACCTTGGAGCTTTGAAAGTACCATCTCCATTCCCAAGCATGATTTTTATCGATCGTCCTACTGTTGCAAGAACATCGAGGATACCGTCGGAATCGAAATCAGCGATTTCTGAAGCCTGAACCGGATTGCCGAAACGTATTGTGTCCAATCTAGAAAAAACGCCATCGCTTCCCCCAGATAGGATCGTTAGCCTATTTGCATCACCGTTCGCAACTGTAAGGTCATCTATTCCATCTCGATTCAGGTCACCCTTTGCGAGTGGCTCCGATTCGCCCTTAATATTAGTTCCGCGAAAACTTGAGGCCAATTCAAAGTAACCTCGCCCGTCGCCAAGCCACAGATCAATCTGATTTGACCCTCGATTCGCAGCCGCTAAATCTGAGCGTCCATCTCCATTAAAGTCGCCGGCGACAATGTCCGTTAGAGGTGCCGATGCTGCCAGTTGGTGCGACAGTTCAAGGTCAAAACGCATTTCACTAAAGTATCCATCGATCGACTCAGCTGAAGTCACGTCGTCATTTGGCTCAGTCTCAACGGCGATTCTTCCTGGTTGCAGGACTTGGTCAAAGTAATCACGTGGGTTTATTTGGTAAGGTAAGGCATCTCTGGGAGTTTCATCGTACGCATATGCTGCCCCAACGGGATTCCAGGCGGCCTGCCTAGTGTAGCTCCATGCCATCGCTGAGAGAGGATTCCTGACGTGCTGTTGCCCAACGCCGTGACCTGCTTCGTGGGCGGCAGTGCCTAGGTTTCCACTATTGAAGGATTGCATCGATCCTGGAAATCCAACGGTAGCATCGCCACGCGGCCGACGAAGCCCTGAAACTCCACTGGCAACTCCTCCGTTGGAAGTGCCCCATCTGCCTAATCCAACCGAAACTCGCTCTGCACCTTTGGAAGGACGCTGGAGCGTCAAGTCAATATCGTAATTGTTGAACCAAGCTTGGAAGCGAGCGGCTGCCACGCCGTGAGCCTCTGCGGGTGTGAATGGCCCGAGGCGTTCTATCCCGTCTGCTGAGACCCGGCCATCAAGATTCAAATAAAACAAAGGCACGTCCCGATGCGTGGGAAACGCTTCTGACTTTCGAATTTCTATTGCATATGCCCCAAGCCCAATCTCGGTTGACGCGGTGATCGACAAGAAATAGCGCCCAGGCGGCAAATATGGACGGTAGTTGTCGTGTACCATGTTTAAATTGCCATACGACTGCTTTTCTATCAAGTTTCCAGTGTCGTCGTAGATGGACAGAACCTGCGATCCTGCCGCAACGTTGCCCTCCGAATTCGGTGACAAATCAAATACGTATCGATCTAGACCTGTTGTTTCGAAGACAAAGAAATCTTTGTCGTCCAGATCATCGAGGCTACCTACCAAGAAAGTTGGGGACTCGTCGACTGCAAAACTGATGGAGGAATCGAGTACATTCCCCTGGTCTTGATGGCCGACCGCCGAATCCAAAGTCACAAGGCTAAAGAAATACTCCTGCGAAATCTCGTTGGCTTCAGGATTAGCGTTCAAAGTCAAATAGTAGGTTCCAGATCGATCGATCTGAGCTAGGATTCCACCTCCAGGACTCACAACTGCATTTACTTCGCCTGAATTGTTCAGCAGTGCAGCGACAGGCTGCTCTTCAGGTAAACCTGAAAACGTCACTACTACCGTTTGTCCAGCACTCGCTGAAAACGAAAATACGTCAGCAGTAGCTTGGGTGATACGGCCCTGAATATATTCACCACTCGTTATGGGAGCTGCTTCTTCTAACGTGTTGTTGGGTTCAGCCTCAGAAACTGCGGCAATACTCGAAACCGTAACGTCCAATTCAGAATACGCTTTATCGTTGGATACCGTGTAGGGTCCATAAGCCGTTTGACTAGTAAGTCGAATGAAATAATCGTCAGTTTCGTGAGCGACAACCCTGGCATATCGCACGTCATGGGCAACTGCAAGGGAACGCCCTTCCGCATCAAGGATGTCAATTGCCGGAGGTGAGACTGCAGAGCCGATTTTCATTACCTGGCCACGCCGCAATCGCACTACAAAGACGTCGACGTCATCACTTGATGAGATAGAGCCTTTAAGTGAGTCCGAACCATTCGAAAGTTGAACTCGCGTAGCTTGTTCAAAGCGGTCGTTCGGCTCGAGCTCAGCGGTCAATAGTCGGCGATCTTCAAATTGTTCAAATCTAAGTGACCTGCTAGTGCTAGTGAGTCCACGTCGAGAGACAGGTGAATTCATGTCGTTCTCATGGCTAGTGTGGTTTAGCTTCCCGAGTTTGACGTCACGACAGCGGAAGCTAGTTTGCTATACAGGAAATGCGCAAAAATCGAGGTGCGCGCCTCATTCTTGTTCAAGAAACTCACAGATTTCGTCAAAGTCGCACGTTTGTGTGTCGCGATTTGCGTTTTCACCCTGTCTGACACGATAATCGGCGTCGTTGTCTAAGCAGTAGTCGGAGATTGCGTGATGCAATGCGAAGAGTTCGAACGGATTGCTCAGATCGCGTTTGATCTGCCAGAAGGAGTTAGAGAGTCGTTTATTGGAGCTGCATGCGCAAATGGTGCAAAGCGAATTGCGTCGGTGTGCACCTTGATCGACGGGTTCCAGCGTACGCCTGAGCAGTTCCTTGGAGGCGCCGCATTTGTCGACCCGTTTCCAGACGGATTCATAGGTAGTGAAATCGATGGGTTTAGATTGCTGAAACGAATTGGTGAAGGCGGCTTTGGGCTCGTCTACCTTGCGGAAAGGAACAGCGAGTTCTATGCCGTGAAGGTAATTCGGCCGGGCATGGACTCCGAGAAAATCATCAGGCGATTCGACACGGAAAGGCAATTACTCGAACAACTTCAACACCCGTATATCGCAAAACTGATCGCCGTCGGCCTGGTTAACGGCCGCTCTTATTTCGCAATGGAATTCATACACGGATTGCCTGTCAATGAATTCTGCCGTTCAAGGCAACTGGGTCTAGATGAGCGGTTGGACCTGTTTGCGAAGGTTTGTGAAGCAATCAGTCACGCACACGAACAGGGAATTATCCACCGCGATATCAAACCGGGCAATGTGTTGGTTCAGTCGCTAGAAGGAAGTGCCATACCACATGTCATCGATTTTGGAATTGCAAAAGCATTGAATTCAAGCGTTCAGCCGCATGTTTCAATGACAGGCGAAGCGTCATTGCTAGGATCGATATGCAACATAAGCCCTGAGCAAATCTCAAAACGCTGGGGTGATGTTGGCACTCGCTCCGATGTGTACGCTCTGGGATTACTGTTGTATGAAATGTTGACCAACTCAGCCCCGTATACCATTTGCACTACGAATGACCAACTGAGCGTTGGTCCAGAAGAACTTTGCACAAACTTACGTACAACGATTTTGGGAAGACGACTTTGTCCGCCTAGCAAACGCGCCGCCAGCGTGGCCCGACTGAACGATATTGGTCAGGCTATGGCTATCTCCAAGTCACTTGATTGGATAACGCTAAAAGCAGCAAATAAAGATCCAGTACATCGATATCAGACCGTTCAGGCAATGCTCGATGATATCGACAATTGCCGACGTGGAATGCCAGTCGAAGCCCGACGACCATCATTCCTGGCAGAGCTGAGCACGATAGTCCGAATGTATCCAATAGTCTGCGGAGCCTTTGGCAGTGCAATGGCGTTTCTAGTTGTAATAGCCGTTGCTATGTCGATGCTGCTTGGCCACGCAAAGGCTTCAGAGCGACTCGCTGAAGAACGACTTGTGGAATTGAATCATGAGGTTTCAGAAAAGAATAAAGCCCTCGAACAGGTCATTTCGACCGAGCGACTACTACTGGATGAAGCCAAGACCGCCAAAGCGATTACTGAAGTATTAATCAACGATGTTATCGGACCCGGGCCCGATTCGAGCGCAAAAGAGCTGCACACGACTCATCTGGATAAGTTGAAACAAGCGTCGCACGTCGTGGCAGACCGATGCAAAAGTCTGCCTGTCGTAGAAGCGACCGTACGCATCGCACTGGGACAGGCGTTCTACAGTTACATGCAACACCCGCTGTCGCTGCAAGAGTTTCAAAGAGCAGCAGAACTTAGGCAGACACACCTTGGGCCTGACCACCCGGACACCCTCACTGCAAATTATGTTGTTGCAGAAAGCTTGATGAACAATGGCATGCGCGACCAAGCGGCAATTCTTGCTCGAGACGTAGCTGAACGAAGACGTCGTGTTTTGGGCGAGGGTGCTCCAGCAACCGTTGAAAGTATTCATCAATACGGTCGAACGTTGGTGGGTATAAATCAGCATGAACAAGCAATTGATGTGCTCGAGGGCCTGCTCACGTTGATTGAATCGCACGGCTTGCACATGCACTACATGAATACGACAAAACATTCTTTGGCAATGGCCTACGCGGCCGATGGATCGCCTACGAAATGTGAAGCGCTGCTCGCAGAAGTTCTGGCACAGCAAAAGGAAATCCTCGGGCTCGATCACCGAAAAACACTCGTGACTCAGGCACAACTCGCTGCCGCATACTTAGCGAATCATAAGCCAGAGTTCGCTGAGCCGTTACTCCAAAGTGCGTCACACCGCTTACAGGAATCGTTGGGGCTCAATCATTTGGAAACGATCCGCGTCAAACACCAGCTTGGAATGCTCCTCAGTGGCTCGGGAAAGCATGAAGAAGCCGCACAACAGTATCTTGAAGTGATCAGTGGTCAACAAGCTATAAGCGGACCGGGCAACACCGGGGATTTGGGGATGCTTCATCATGCCGCCTGTAACCTGCGCACAATGGGCCACTTGCGAGAGGCAGAGGCTATCGTGAAGTACATCCTGCGTGTTCACGGTGTAAACGACGACGCTATTTCGCACCATTGGCTCAGGACCATGGCGTCGATCTTCAGGTTTGAAGGTCGCTACGTAATGGAACTCTATTGGCAGACGCGAACGCTAATTGCGAGGTATCGATTGCTTGGCCACTCGGATATTGCAACACGCGACACGCGCCGCGAATTTGTGGTGGCAGCCTGTAACTGTGTCCAGCAGATATTGATTTCAGACTGGCACAAAAGGGCAACGATAATCCACAATGAAATTGTGCAGCTAAGGTCCACCCCAAAAGGAATCCCGTTTGTCTCCCCGAACGATGAGGGTCAATTGGAACTGAATTTCGTCAAGCAATCCGGCAATGTTATTGAGCAATTGTAAGCAATGACTGAGAAAAACACTTCGCAGATGATTGAATTGCACTATCCCGCCTTGAGACGCATCGCCCAGGCAAAGTTGGGCGATTCCCCAAGTCAAACCCTACAGGCCACCGGACTTGTTCACGAAGTGTTCGTGCGACTTCTTGGAAAACCGACTTTTTGGAATGACGCCCAGCACTTTATTGGCGTCGCTGCCATCTCAATGTCACGCATTCTTGTTGAACGGAATCGCAGGCGAAGTGCAAAAAAACGCAAACACAGGCTAGATGAAATTGAAGTGGATCAAATACAAGATTTCAGAACTCCAGTTGAAAACGATAGCTCGTCATTCAATGAAGTTCTGGAACTCTATAAACAGTGCGACGCCAGAAAGGCAGAACTTGTGTCGCTGCGGCTTTCGGGCATGAGTGAATTAGAAATCTGCTCAAGGCTAGGTATTTCTCGGGCGACTGCATCGAGATGGTGGCTGTCGGCTCGGACGTGGCTTTATTCAAGGATGAGTGATCCAGAATGAATTGTGACAAATTAACTAGCGCTAAATAAAAGAGGTTATTTATCACGAATGCACGTGTACGGCAGAAGCGTCGTTTTGCGGCATGAAGAAAGTTGTTGACAATCGACGGCAATTTGTGGCAATCTCGCCTTGTGGCTTAAACAAGGAGGTGTGCCATGATAACAAACGAAGGGGCGACGCCATCGGTACACCGTGTCAAGTTAGACACGTCGGGACGAATTGTCTTACCTGCTGATATTCGCCAGCGACTCGGATTGCTGGAGGGCGATTCCGTCTTGGTCGTCGACGACCATGATCTTATTCGCATTGAAACTTCTAAAGATGCGCTGCGTGAAGCGCAGGAATACTTCGCAAGCTTTGTCCCTCCGGACGTTAGCCTGGTGGACGAATTAATTGCCGAGCGGCGCGAGGAAGCAGCTCGTGAGTAGCTGCGTGTTCGATGCGTCGGCAGTTCTCGCGGTACTTAACCGAGAACGCGGACACGAGATCGCCGAACCACATCTGTTCGGGGCAACGATCTCTACAGTCAATTATGGCGAGGTCCTAAAGAAGTCAGTCGAACGGGGCGGATCGATACCCATGGTTCAGCTACTCCTTGCCAAACAAGACCTGCGGATTGTCCCGTTTGACGTATCTCATTCCGTGTGCTCCGCTGAAATCTGCCCGGCAGGCAAGGCGCATGGATTATCCTTCGCCGATCGAGCGTGCCTGTCTCTGGGGCTACTGCTGGATCTTCCGATCGTGACTGCCGAAGAAGCGATGAAGCAAGTCAACCTGCCGATAAAGGTGAAACTGATTCGAAAATGACAGGGAAGCTAACGCAAACAACAATGAATGGAGGCAATTATGAGCATTACATTGACACCCGAACAAGAAGCGATTGTTAAAAGTCGCGTTAACGCCGGTATGTATGAATCGGCAGCAACAATGATTGACAAAGCGCTCACGATACTGGAAGAAACCGAAGATCGCCGCGCCCGAGAGCGCGTGTTTTTTGAACGCGAGGTGAGACCTGCGTTGGACGCCTTGGATCGTGGTGAGGGCAAGCCGCTCGATATGGACGAGATAATTGCGGAGGCGAACCGCCGACTCGACGAACGAGGAGTTGGCTACTGATGGCCAGCGTCTACAAAACGCCCCAAGCGGAGCAAGACCTCATCAGCATCCACAACTACATTGCAGAAGAGCGTCAAGACAGAATCAATGCCGATCGTTATTTGAAGAGAATTGAAGACACACTAGAGTTTCTTGCTACGCAGCCTCGCATGGGTCGACCGCGTGATGATCTAGAACCCGGAGTTAGGTTTCATCCGTTTGAACGTTACCTAAATCTTTTTCGTCCGGTATTGGACGGCATTGAAGTCCTGCGAATTCTGCATAGCAGTCGCGATATCGAAACCGTGATGCACTGAAAGGAACGACATTGACAACGAGTTGCAGAACCAAAGATTTGCTTCCCGCCAACATACTTGGCACGGGTATGTTGGAACTGGGGGCTCCCAGATTGGTCACCGATCACGGACCGGCGGGTAGGTTCGCGTGGGAAGAGTTCTTCTCCGGAAAACTACGCAATCAACATACCCGCCAAGCGTATCTACGAGCCGTGCGAAAATTCCTTGCATGGGTTGAATCGAACGACGTCGAACTACTCGGGATTTCCCCTGGAATGATCGGCCAATATTTTGATCAACATCCTGGTAGCGCGCCCACGCAGAAACTCGAAATGTCTGCGATTCGGGGCTTCTTCGACACGCTGGTTTTGCGACATGTCATCGTGTTGAACCCTGCACTGTCAGTAGCGACGCAACGCTTTTCAGCACTCGAAGGTAAGACGCCGGAAATCACCGTGGATCAGGCTCGGAGTTTATTGAACTCAATCGAGCTGATTACGGCAATTGACTTTCGTGACCGGCTCATCATCGCGATGCTTATTTTTACGGCGGCCCGAGTCGGCGCGATCGCGCGGCTGCGGCTTAAAGACATCGTCGACGAGGGCACGCAAAAGACATTGAAGTTCCAAGAAAAAGGCGGCAAGCACCGGTCCATACCGATTCGCCATGACCTGGAAGAATTGCTGAGTGACTATCTGGACGTAACCAATCTCCGAGCTGAACCAAAGGATTCGGCGCTCTTCAGGTCAGCACTCGGTCGGACAGGAAAGTTATCCGAGAAAGGTATTTCGCCAATCGATATCTGTCGCATGGTCAAGAGGCGTCTTAAAGCAGCGAACTTACCAACGACGATTTCGCCGCATTCGTTTCGTAGCTGCACGGCAACGGATCTGCTGGAGCAAGGTGTACAACTTGAAGATGTGCAATATCTTCTTGGCCACAGCGACGCTCGTGTAACGCGTCTCTACGATCGCCGGCAGCGAAAAGTAACACGGAATATCGTAGAGCGGATTTCGGTTTAACGCGCGCCGATTTCAACTAATCTCTCGTTTGTCATTTCGGGACTGATCGACCTTGGACGTCCATTTTGATGGCGCCTGCATGGACGCCGGACACAAGCTTAGAGGCGCCAAATCCGTACGGGTTGCGGTACACACGCGTTTCCCATGTTCTTGATGTGCGAATAAGAAATAGGGTCGCCCAGAAGAGTCTCCGCTTCGTGGTTGGGCTATAACGATGCTTGGTTCGTCAGAGTTTGGGCATTTTATTGCTAAGCCAAGACTGGAGCATTCCGAGTTGAGCCATTTCGCAAGAGTCTTTTTTTCCTCGTATGATTCGGCTTGAACCTTGTTTAAGTGTTGATTGAGCGGTTTCTCTAGCACCGCCATTGCCCAACCACGGAACACGTCTCGTATCTCATCTAGCTGTCGCTTGCGATCGCTATACGACGGTTCTAGGGATCCGTTCATTCCTTGTAGGTATTGTCCAAAGTCACGTGAGTTGTCGACCATGCTTGACGTAAGCACGATTGCAACATGAAAGCAAGCTAATTCCGGCGACGCGCTCGTGCATTTGTAAGATGATCCTTCATCTTTTCGTCTGCCGTGCCGTCAGCAGTCTTAAGCGCTTGAATGATCTTATCGTGATCGGATACGACGGCGGTTAGATCAGGTTGTTCACGTGACGTGGATTCAGAAAGTCCAAGCCGGTGCCACGCAAACACAATTGCTTCCTCCGCAAACAGTAGCCCGCCGGCAAAGGAAATTGCGGTGTGAAAACTAACATCAAAGCTGTCAAACTTAGCGAGATCATCCGGCGAAAGCGTTTTTTGGTTAGCGATCAGTGACATGTTCGCATTGAGCGAAAGCAGAGTTGTTAGTACGTTATGTATTGCATCAGGAGCTTGCATTAGTTTCTTAACTGCAAGGAGCTCTGTGGCGATCCGCAATTCCCAGAGTTCGTTTTCTGTATCCAATGATTCATTTGGATAGACTTCATGGAAGTCAGGTA
Source organism: Planctomycetales bacterium (assembly GCA_020426925.1). Taxonomy (GTDB): domain Bacteria; phylum Planctomycetota; class Planctomycetia; order Pirellulales; family Pirellulaceae; genus JAGQPC01. Next base: position 12,473 of record JAGQPC010000097.1, read on the forward strand.
TGTCCAATACGTAGTTTTGGCCGTAAATCTCCTCCGCCAGATTTGGCTGAATTGTCTGTTCGATTCTCCACCAGTGACGTGCGGCATTTCTAACGTGAACTCGATATGCGAGCTTTACAGCATTGATGTCGGGGCGAATTCCTGAGCGGCCATCTGAATTCAATGTTTGAAGCAGGTCAAAATGCTCGCGGACGGTTGAGTCCATGCGATGAGCGTCTGCATCGACTGTCCCGGCTAGCATCAATTTAAGCCGCATCATATCAACGTCATGAGCAAGCTGAGGGTAGCCAGCGGCAATACCGATTGCTTCGTGAAATCTATGATCAAGCTCCAGGAACTTAACTCTTTCGTCCACTGTCGGAAGCCTAGCGCCTGGAATTATTATTGGGGTGCGTTCACCTATCTCGATTCGCTGCTCAGTTATGCCTTCAACCAATTCCTTCAATTCATTCTGAGCGAGCATCGCATCTTCTAGATCGGGAACGCGCTTGCAGGCCAACTGAACCACCATGAATTCCTCGGTCGCAACGCGCATATCCCAGACTTGCCGCAATTGATCCTTGTCTATGTGGCAGACGAAAGTTCCTTTCTTCGGCAAAATCTTAACGATGCCGTTTGCCTCGTAGTGGGTGAGTACTTTACGGATTTCAATCTTGCTTACTTTCCGCCCAACTTCGCGTTGGACGATGTTCTCGCTTATTACATCGGCCGGACGTAAGTCGCCAGACATAAAAGACTTACGAAGCCATTTGCTTACTTCAGAATCAAATACATTCATAGGCTTGGACCATAGAATTTGTTGTGCAAAGTATTGTAACCTTCTTCTTCGGCGATTCTTGGTGGAGCTCTTATTTTTACTTGCAGCGTAGTAAAAGAGCAGTCTAAAATGCCAGCTGTACTGTTAGCGCAGCTGAGGTTGGCTGTGCTGAATTTGCCGACCAGTGGAAGGAGATTCCGAAATGTCTAGTTTAATTACAAACACCGTGATTATATCGTCGTTGGCCGTATTGATGATTGGCCAGCTTGTCCTCTTGCAGAAGACGAGGTCCTTACGAACACGCCTGCAATTGGCATCAATTTCGTTGGACGAGCTGGTAAAAACGATGTTGCAGCTACATCCGATGTCGATTGGCTTTACCGCTCGGGTAAAAGCG
>JAGQPC010000098.1 GCA_020426925.1 Planctomycetales bacterium
AAGCGAGATTGCTGGACTTTGGAATTGCACAACTAGCCCATACCGAAAGCGAGTTCGGTGAACGGTTCGGTACACCAGTGTATTCTAGCCCGGAACAACTCGCCGGAGCCGTCACTGATGAGCGAACGGATATCTACTCGTTCGGAGCCGTCGCATGCGAAATTCTTAGCGAGCGATTCGGAAACGGAGGAAAAGACTGGAAGCAGAATCTTGCTGAAGTGGGAATTGACGCAGACTTGTCAGCCACCGTTGGACTGTGCCTACAGCGAGACCCTCAACAACGGTATCAAGACATCGAATCCGTTGCGAATGATTTGCGGGCATATTTAGACTATCGCGTAGTTTCCGCGCGACGGGCATCGGTCGGTCACAGCATTCGGTTGTGGTGGCACAGGGCTCCATGGCAGTTGGCAGCTGCGCTGGCAATCGTAGTCCTTCCTTGTATTGCGGCAGGTGTGGTGTGGTGGTTTCAGACGCGACCAACTAAGAATCTTCCAACAGTGAGTTCTTCGGAATCGCTACGGCTTTCTTCACTCGACTACAATTCGTCGCTGTATCGACTGCACAAGCACGCCTTCGCCGATCAATCTGCTACGAATCAAGCGCTGATGGACGAATCGGTATACCCGAAAGATCTGCGAGACTTCGCCTGGGGATTCCTGTATCACAGTAGCCTTGGTCCTCGATACTCGCACACGACGCTGTTGAAGCCGACGTCAGTGGCTGTGCATCCGACACAGCTGCTTGCGTACTTCGGCTTCGAAAACGGTTCTATCGCATGCGTTGACCTTGCGCGCCGAGTGATTCGATGGCGATATGCGACAGGAGACAATTCTGTTGTGCAATGTATGACGGTCGATGAGAAAGAGCTTGTCGCGGCAACAGAATCCGGCAACGTACACTGCTTTGACGCGATTCGATGCGCACGAGCGTGGCCAAATGGACGAAGTGATTATGGTAAGGCAGTGTTCATAGGCAGCCTGAAAAACCGTGAACATGTCATCGTGAACGATGAAGGTGCAGTGTTTGTAGTAGTAAAAGGCGAGACAATTCGGCGCTACACCATAAAACGCTTTGGTCGTCATTTCGCGATCCATCCTGAGAAACTCTTGCTGGGCTGCTCAACGAAGGGGCACGTCCATGTACTGAACCTCGGAACCGGAGAAATACGCACAGTCCCATCGGGGGAACGTGAGACCTTCGGCATGGAGTGGACAGCCAACGGTGATCTCTTGCGGGCCTGCAACGGGCCGTTCATCGAACGATTAGATGGAGCGACTTTGCAATTAGCGGGCCGAATCGCCTGCCAGCAACCTGTCGCTCAAGTCAAAGTCAGAGCGGGACAAGTGTTCGGGTTAAACCATCGAGCCGCTCAGATTATCGCTGCTGGCGATCCGAGTGCATCAACGATCTTGAAGTTGAGACCTACAAGCTACTTCGATCGTGCATTGTGTCCCAGGGGAGTCTTTCTTGCGACTGCCGACGAGTACACCTCCACGATGACGATTCAAGCGATGTGTAACCACGCACCAGAGTACCAGCGAAAAGTTGGCGCCCAACTGCTGTCGTTGGTAGTCAATTCCGACAGAAAACTAGCGGTCGGGATAGGGGGACCAGGAATCGTAAACTTTATCAATCTGGAGTCGGGCAAAATCGAGCTCGAACGCTTCTTCGGGAGCCAAGTGAACAACATTGCTGTGAACCGATCGGGAAGCCACCTAGTTGTCGCCACGGACGAGGAGATTGGTTTGTTTCAAATCGACAACAACTTCCCGGTCCGTTCGATTGAACCGCCTGGCAGAATCCGAGCCGTCGCCTGTTCAGGGGACCGATTCATCTTATCAACGAAGCGAGGCAATCTGTTTACTTTGGACCCGACGCAGCCGATTCTGAAACCTGTTGTTTCGGTTCCTGGCAGTCAAGTGAACGGTATCGCTTGCTTGGGGACAGCCTACGCCGTCTCGTCATTGCGTCCACCGACCGTTACTTTGTGCAACGCGACAAATCAGGAAATCAAAGCAGTCGCAATCCCCAAACCGGCGATGCATGGATCAATCTGTTTTGACCCGCGAGGCGACCACGTATACCTCGGTGGGCAACAAGGCACAGTCATGTGCGTGAATACGAAGCTCAGCAAAATCGAATTCGCACTCAAACTGGTCGGTATCGGGATTTCACGAGTTGCGATATCACCAAACGGAAGATCGCTCGCTGTCGGGGATGCCGCTGGGGCAATACATATCCTTGACCCGAGTACCGGTGCCGTGCGTCTAAAGTACGCAGCGCATGACAGCCAAATCGTGGGCTTAGATTTTTCCACTGATGGAATGACGTTGTATAGCGGGGCTCGCGATGGATATCTGCGAACGTGGCAAGCTAGTTTTCCAAAAGCAGTTCAATTCGAGGCGCCAAGTTTGTAGCAGTCGAGCCGGATCTGGCGGTCGATGCTTGCCAGTCCATCACCGTGACTGATTGATGATACTACGATTACGTCATTCCTTCCCACTAGCGAGAAAAAATGGAAAGTTGCTGACAGATTCAGTACTTTGAGTGCGTACTTCGCATAGGGATCGTTACAGCAATGCATGGCTGTCCCAAAAAACTCTGTAATGTAATCAATGGTGGTTCCAGGTTAACTCGATCGATGACGGATTCGCCCGAAACTCGCGCCAGTTTGCTGCTTAGGCTTCGAGACGCGTCAGACGATAACGCGTGGAACGATTTCGTCGAACTGTACACGACTCTTGTTTTTCGTTTCGCGAAGCGCAAAGGACTCCAAGATGCAGACGCTGTGAACATTAGTCAAAACGTTATGTTCAAGGTCTTCAAGGCAATCCGCGAGTTTGAATATGATCCTCGAAAAGGAGGTTTTCGTAAGTGGCTCTTTACTGTTTGCCGAACTCAACTGATTGACTACCTTCGACGCGAAACGCGGCATCCACAAGGAAATGGAGCGTCGAGCTTTATCAAGGTCTTGGAAGATCATCCAGACCAAGCTGATGAACGCGAGATTTGGGCGAACGAGCACCGTCTGTGTGTCCTCGAATGGGGATTTCGCAAAGTGCAAGCTGAAGTTGCAGAGAGCACATGGTTGGCATTCGAGAAGACGACCGTCGAAGGTCGGCCGGTCCGAGATGTCTCGAAAGAATTGAGTCTCTCCGAGGGGGCTGTCTACACTGCTCGCAGTCGAGTGCTTGCAAAATTAAAAGCGACGATCGCGAGCGTAGGTCAGGAAGGATGATTACGGAGAACGTTTCGTGACTTCTCATTGCTCGCAGTCTGACCGAATCGCGTTGATGTTCGACGGAAAGCTGACGTCAGAACAAGAAGCCGCGTTCGGGGACCACATAGAAAGTTGTCGATCTTGCCAAGAGCGGTTCGAAGTTTTGTCAAAATCCGTGGTTGACCCAGCTGTTTTCTCCGTGCCTATTCCGGGGAAAACGCTGCTGGCTCTAGACAACGTAATAACGACTCTACAGCAGGATCGGAATTCCGCTCATCAAGAAGTAAAACGAGGCAAAAGTATCGACCAGTTCATTTCGCGGATTCTAGAACCGAGCAGCGAACCACAGAGCTTGGGGCGATTGGGGCAGTATGAAGTTCTTGAAAATATTGGCAGCGGGGGAATGGGAATTGTTCTCAAGGCACATGACCGTGTGCTAAATCGCGTACACGCAATTAAGATCATGGCGCCTCACTTGGCTGTTCATGCAGGTGCGCGTCAGCGCTTCCAACGTGAAGCGAGGGCGGTCGCTGCAATTCGTCATGATAACGTTGTGACCGTCCATTCAGTATTCGAAACGGATGGCATCGTATGTCTCGTCATGGAATACATCGACGGAGAATCACTTCAACAACGTATCGACACGAACGGCCGGATGGAGCTTCACGCCATTCTGCGAATTGCGATACAAGTAGCCTCCGGGCTGGCCGCTGCTCATGCTCAAGGATTGGTGCATCGCGATATCAAACCTGCAAATATCCTTCTAGAAAGAGGTGTCGAGCGCGTGACGATTACCGATTTTGGCTTGGCACGTGTAGTCGACAGCGCTCAGCACACGCAAACAGGCGTCATTGCGGGCACTCCAGAATACATGTCGCCTGAACAAGCAGTTGGTGAAAGCGTCGACCATCGATCTGACTTGTTCAGCTTGGGCGCTTTGATTTACACAATGGCGGCTGGTCGACCGCCGTTTCAAGGTAAGTCGATGTTTGATGTTCTCAAGCAAGTATGCGAAGACAGGCCCCAAGCATTGTCAGAACTTCAAAGCGACATTCCCGGTTGGCTTTCAGGCATCGTCGACAAACTGATGGACAAGAATCCTGATGAGAGATTTCAATCCGCAAGCGACGTGGCAAGGATGCTCAGTGCCCACCTGGCTCATCTAGAAAATCCTTTGGTCGCGCCCGCTCCTGTGTCGTTGCTTCACAAATCAGCGTGGAAGTGGGGTGATTGGTTTTCGCGATCTACAAGAAAGGCGTCCGCCATCTTGCGCGAAGCATTAGAGTTGACTTCAGTTGGTGAACGTATTGCGACTGTCACTTTTTTGGTCTTTGTGATCGTTGGTATCGTCCGCCCCGGATTTGAATCAACACGTGGGTTTTGGTCCGAACTGGGGGCAGTGTTCTGTTCGTGTGGCGCGAGTGCGCTATGCGCAACTTGCATTTTGCTCAGGTGCCACACTTGGCAGCAACGTCTACTGTCGGCTTTCATGCTAGCCTTATCGATTCTAGTGTGGAATCGAAATCTGCCCGAATTTGCCGCGCTGTGCGTGGGCGGAAGTGCAGGCGGCTTATCGATATTTCTGTTCTTGGCGAGCAATGACTACTGGATCTTGGGCGACAAAGATAGCGGACTGCAAGGTCAGTACAAAATGCACGCCGCCGAAAGAATCATTTGGCTCGCTCTGTTCCCGATCTGCGCGATTATCGCAGCACATTTGTATCGCACATCAACAGTCTCACCATGGAATCTTGTGTTTGCGTATGCTTCGCTCGTTACATCGGGGACGATAGCAGGAATCATGGTTCTGTCATCCATGAACAAAATGCTGCAGGTGTTTCTGATCTTGGGGCTTTTGCTGTATCCGCTTCCGGTAGTCTGTCTGACGACCGGTGTTCGATACAATTTACTGCTTTTGGTAATTCCGGCAGCCCAGTTCGTCGCTACGTGTTCGATTTGCTACGGATGCCGAGTGTTGGGGTTGAGACTACGCGCGGTTCATAGCACGTGATTGGGTTTATAGTTGGGGGTGAATCCGGCCAAGGGGCGCGACCGATGGAGGAAAGTTGGGGCCACAGCATCCAGGAACAGTGCGAAAGAGCCAACGTTGCCTTCTTCTTCAAGCAATGGGGAGGCGTCAACAAGAAACGCACAGGTCGCGAGCTCAACGGAAAAGAACTGAATGCGATCCCCGTGCCGCGTAATTGGCAGTAGGTACCTATGACGCAAACGCTCTACACAATTGGTTACGGAAGCTGGCCGACAAAGAAACGTATCGCTGGAATGCTCGACGCACTCGAACACAATCGTGTCAAGTCTTTGGTCGATATCCGACATTCACCCTGTGCATCCGATCCATCAGCGAGTGGGAACTACAGTGCCAGGGATTGGAATCTGCAAGCCCATGGCGGAATCGAAGAACATTTGAATTCTCGCGGCATAGAATATCGCTGGATCATGGAGCTGGGAAACCCGCAGAAGCGTGATCGCGAAATGAAGATCATGCGAGCTCACCTTGAGTCCAAAGATGACCGCTGGCCAGCGGTTCGAGGACTGCGGATGCTTGCCGAAATGGTTCGCGATTCCGAATTGACATTCTGCCTGCTATGTGCGTGCGCGGAGTACGGGGCATGTCATCGACATCTGGTCGCCGAGAAATTAAATGCTCTTTACTTTAGCCACGCGCTCCGTACCGTGGACTTAACCAAGTCAGGTGCGACCGTTGTAGGCTGACGAATTGGCCAGGCGATTAGCTTTGGTTCGTTCTGGCCAATTTGACTGCTGCGTTTAGCAAGCGATCGCCCTCATCAATGAAGCGGATCAATCGATCCTAGCAGGCTTCTTGATAATTGGTACAGCCCGTAACCAGTTGCTTACTTGCGCATGCAGCCATGGTGTGGTACGAATCGAGTGACCCGTTGAAAGCGCATATGGAGCAGCCATCGAAGCAGACATTTGGACTACTTGTCGCCTACCTGATCCCCGGAGCACTTGCCCTTTGGGGTGCGAGTTTCTTCTTTGAGCCGGTTCACTGGCTGTTGTCCCTCGACAAACAGCCAACGGTTGGCGGATTCTTGTACGTCACACTTGCATCCGTTGGAGTGGGAATGACGGTAAGCTCGGTTAGATGGCTGGTAGTCGATCGCTTGCATTCAGTTACCGGGTTGCGAAATCCTGACTGGGATTTTTCGCTGCTGACATCGAATGTCGGTGCTTACTTGCTGCTGGTTGAATTTCACTATCGCTATTACCAGTTTTACGCAAACATGTTTATCGCTGTGGCCTTCACTCACGTGGCGTGGCGGTTTTCGGATTACTCAGCAGGGACCGGATTGATTGTCGATTTTGCGGTGGTCGGCATCGAGTGTGTCTATTTTGTGTCGTCACGAGATTCGCTCGACAAATACTACGAGCGAGTGTCAGAGCTCTTCACGAAACGTTAAGCCGTATCGGACTTTCGTCGGCCCTGACTTTCATCATCGGAAGGCTCTTGGACAATTGCCTTCTTTTCCACGTTTTCGGGCTTTCCATCTTGCTCTTTCGGTGATCCGCCGTTTGTCATGTCGGTTTCCCTTTGATTTAGCTCTGAGTGGATGTCAATAGTCTGTTTTGGACTATTCCGATACGGACTATAGCATCGCACTTCGTGGGAAACAAGAAGCGATTAGAAAAGTCGGTTTACACTCGTGAATACAGCGAGCTGCTCTTGCTGCTTAGGGAAACGCGCCAGAAGAGCGGACTGACCCAAATTGACTTTGCGGAGGCGCTCGGTAAGTCTCAGTCGTTTGTCAGCAAGTGCGAACGCGGCGAAACGCGGATCGATGTGATCCAGTTGCGCACATTTTGCCGAGCACTTGGGGCAGATTTCCCCAAGTTTATCGCCGCTTTGGAACGCCGCGTTTCGCGACTCTAAGTGCGGCTGGGCTGCCGAAACGTTAAAGGCGACTCGCAATCGCCTGTCGAATTTGTGACTTCACATGTTGGGGAAGGCCGTTCCATCGAGCGACGAGCAAGAATAGCTCAGCATCGCAAAACACCGCCGATGTCACCGCGAAGACGAGGTCGCAGTTCTTTTCCGACGTAGCGTGCGGTACTTCGAGTCCTCTCTCGCGCACTTTTGTGCTAACGCGGTTCACCCCGTGTTTTCCCGGCCTTTTTTGCCCTCAAGTTGAAGATCGGGGGCAGCATTGGGCTTACGTTGCTGTTGTATCGATGTTCTTCCGGCGATTGGGCTCCTCGGATTCCATCGCAGGAGACTCTATTGACAGCTGGGCAGTTCGAAAGACGCATGAGTTCGGCGTCGGATAATGGCGCCATTGTTGCCACCAACCATCTCGAAACTGGTTCTGGCACTGCGTGAGCTGCTTGGCGTGGACCTATTTCGAATTCGACGTCTCGAAATGCGATTAAGATCGCTCTAGCAAAGTCTATTTGGCCATTGCTTGAAAAAAAATGGCTCGTGACTTTTCTGCGAGACTGACAGCGTTTTGTCAGTTCAATGTGGACACGGTCAGCTGGCAGGTGCCACTGCGGTTTCGCAATCAGACAGGAGTCTTGCTAGTTCGGCTGGTTCAACGCGTCGAAGCGTTTGCCGAGGTCGTTGAGTTTTTCTTCGAGTCGGTCGTTGGCTCGCTGGAGTTTTGTGACTTCGTTGCGGAGTTGCTGGACGTTTGTGGAAACGGGTTCCTTCGAGCGCAGGTTCGAAATGGCGGTCGTGGCTGCTTGCTTGAGTGAATCACCGTCTTGCAATCCAGTGAACTTCGATAGAGTCGCGATTGCTTTTGGATCGCCGAGGTTCCCTAGTGCTGCGATGGCGGCCTGTTGGACTCGGCGACTGCGATGGTTTAGGTAGCTGGACAACAGTTTGCGCTCTTCGTCTCGCTCGTCTTTGTAAGCACCCAAGTGGCCGACGGTGTCGAGTGCTTGAGTCAAGCTGCGCCGAGAAATGTTATCTGCGTCGGTCTTCAAATAATCGATTAGCAGTGAAATCGATTCGGCGTCTTCGCGGTTCTTCAATGCGGAGATCGCGGCGTTGGCGAGCCTGTCCTTGTACGAAGGAGTGACAAGCCTCTGCGCTATTGCGGTGTCGATATCAGGATCTTCGTAACCGACGATTCCTTCGAGCGCGATTGCGGCGATTTCGGGATTTTTTTCGGTCGCCAACGAGGCCTTTAGTTCATCCATTGCGTCGACGTGAAAAAACGTGGCCAAGTCAGAGATGACTTGTTTCCGAACTCGAGCGTCGGTTTGATGGCGGCCAGCTGCGAGCGCAGCATACGCGTCGTCGTTTCCGATCGATCGCAACGCTTTGGATGATTCGATTCGCACGCCGAAGAACGCGTCATTGTGTAACGCCGACTTCAGCAGCTCGACCGATTTTGCATCTTTTCGTTTAGCCAACGCCTGAACGGCGAATACCCGGCCCATCAAATCTTCCCCGTTGGCCAGCTGATGTTCCAGTAACTCAAACGGCGGCGTGAAGTTAATCGTTGCGAGAACCGTAAGCTCTGGATCGACGCGGACGCCGATCGGCTTGCTCGGCAATGGGAAGTAGAAGGTTTCCGTGTGCTGCGTAATCTTTATCGAACGGTCTTCTGTTCCGTTTTCTAGATGAAAGCGAACAGGCAGCGGGAATTGAAACAGTAGTCTGTTCTTGTCGATCGACTGAGTTTGTTTGACCACGAGTTTCGCGAGCTTCGTTTTCTGATCCCACGAGTACGATACGTCGAGCTGCGGAAAGCCCGCGTGGTAAATCCATTGGTCGAAAAACTGGTCGAATGACCGACCTGATTGCTCTTCGATCACAGCGTTGAAGTTTTCCGTAACGACGTTTCCGAATTGGTGCCTTTCCAGATACGTTTTGATGACTTGCCTAAATTGCTTGTCGCCTAGTTGCGAATGAAGCATGTGGAGCACCCAAGAACCCTTAGGGTAGGCGCGAAAACTAAACTGCGACATTGGTTTGTCAAACTCGCGATAGACTGTCGGCGTCGAGTCGTTCTTGTTGTTGGTGACCGCCTGCATGTCGTTGTAGAGACTCCACAGCTTCGCGTCTTTACCGTGGCGATAGCCGGCCCATTGGTGTTCGGCGTACGTCGCGAACCCTTCATTGAGCCAAATGTGGGACCAATCTTTTGTCGTGACTAAATCGCCGAACCACTGGTGAGCCAGTTCGTGCGCGACCAAGGCTTCGTTTCCGCGAACGTGGAGATTCTCTGACTCCGGCGCAAAAAGCGTGTTCATTGTCAGGATCGTAAGCGTCGTGTTTTCCATCCCGCCGAAAGGAAAATCGTGAACGCACAGCTGGTCATAGCGATCCCATGGAAAACGTACTCCGTTCACATCCTCGAAGCACGCCATCATTTCTTTCGTTGACTTGAACGCAGCCTCCGCTTGATCCGCTTCTGACGGAGGAGTGTAAAACGCAAGCGGGATGTCTTTGTATTTGTCTTCGACTTTTTCGAAATAGCCAGCGGCCAAGGCAACCAGATAATTCGAATGCGGTTTGTCTTGCAGCCAATGGAACGTCGTCAAACCAGTCTCGTCGTTCTTTTCCGATCCAACGAGATGTCCATTCGACAGCGCGATCATTGCTTGCGGCACGTGACAGATCATTTCCGTCGTGAATTTCTCATTGGGAAAATCGACGCACGGATACCAATGCCGAGCTTCATGCGTTTCGCCTTGAGTGAAAATGTGGTCGTCACCTTTGGGGTAGCCCTGAGCTTCGGTTCGAAAATAGAGACCTTGCTCTTTGGGTTCGGCGCTGTAACGAATGACGACTTCAACCTGAGTATCCGGTTGGATGGGCTCTTCAAACAGGATGACGATCGCCTCGTCCGTGTTCTGATGAGACGCGATTTTGTTGTCGGACATAACTTCGTCGACATGGAGCCGAAACGCGTCGAACGAGATTTCCTGAATGGGTTTGGCTATTGGCTGAAAACGAATCGTCGCCGTACCGGATACCGTGCGTTTGTCAAAATTCGGCGTGACGTCGAGCTTTAGGTGCAGAACGTCGATGTTACGATCGCGTGCGTAATTGCGTTGGTTGTCTGCACTGCCTTCCGCGGCTCGAGCTGCAGCTTCACAGTATCGACACGTCCATTCGTATCGTTCACTGGCAGTCAGCGGTGCGAAGGTTAATGCTACGGTGGCAATCGCGAAACAGAGTGTTGTCAGTGATTTCATGGAAAAGTCGAGAATCATAAAGGTTGCCGGGTCTCAGTTGCAATCGTCTTGTGTGAGCGAACTTCCGTTCACGGAACCGATGGGAATAGCATAACTCCTTCGGTTTTCAAATGGCGGCTCATCGTCAGCTTGTAGACGCGATTCGCAGTAGTTGCAAGCTGACACTCGCGTGCCGTAAACGAAGTGGAACGTAAGGCCAACCAAACTGATCCCTCCCATTTTCTCTGCGAATCTGGCGTCCTGTCATTCGCGATAAGCTTATGTGTCGTCAGTTCGTGTTGCGAGCGTTATTTCCGTTCGAACGACCGCGATTTCTTTTTTTGTCCGACGCGTCCGAAAATCGGCCCGTGGCAGCGTTTCGAATCTGTTACCATGATTCAGCCCACAACTCCATAGTCCCACCTGTGGTCGATCCGATGCCTTCCAGTTCTCGACCAAAAATCGTCGTTTCGATTCTGTTGACCGTCGCTGCGACGGCAGTGTCGTTTGCGGACGATACACCAGCCGCACGAACGAAGTCTAGTGTCGCTCAACTCATCGGCGAGTACTGCGTCGATTGCCATGGCAACGATAATCCGGAAGCGAACGTTAATTTGGAAAAATTGTTCGCAAGCAACTACGTAACGAGCTTTCGAACGTGGGAAAAGGTGACTCGTGTTTTGCAGGACAAGCGGATGCCTCCGGAGGACATGCCTCAACCAACGGCGGTTGAGCGAGACAACTTCATTCGAGATATCCGAGCCGATCTCGACCGCGTCGCGAACTTAGAAGCGGGCGATCCGGGGCGAGTGGTCATGCGTCGGCTGACGAGTGCCGAATACGAATACACGATTCGCGATCTCACTGGGCTCGAACTCGATCTTGCTTCAACTCTTATTGGCGATGCTGTGGGCGGCGAAGGGTTTGCGAACGTTGGCGATGTCCAGTTTGTTCAAGATTAGACTTTAGAACGCTATCTCGAGGCGGCTCGACAAGTGGCCTCGCACGTTGTCATCGGAACCGGACCGCTGCAATTCTTTGCAGATCCCGGTGCGACGGGACTCGAGTTGTCGGCGATCAACCGAATTCAAACAATCTATCGAGAGCACGGTTTTCGGACGGCCGCGGGAGAAGGCGGTGAGCCGTTTGGCGAAACGTTTTATCCTCGGTCACTCTTCGTCGCTTGGCAATTTCGACATCGTGATGCATTGGGACAACCTGACGCAACGTTGTCACAGTTCGCCGCACAAGAACAGATTACAAGCCAGTTCGCGCAGCATGTCTGGGAGACTTTAACGGTAGACGGTCCGGCGTTTCCGATGTCGGAAATAGTTGCGTCATGGGAATCTTTGCCATCGCCAACGGCCGAGACGAATTTGGATGACGTTCGGACGTCTTGCGGCCAGATCGCATCTTCTGTGCTGGCTTGGCAGCGACGTCTGGCCGGCAACACGGGTGATGACGAAGAGGCCGCACTGCTGACTCACGATAATTTGCGGTTGACGCCAAGTCACAGCTTTCGCGCGATTGTCGACTGGGAGGAGAACGCAACGTCCGGCAGCGTGCACCTGGCCGTCGCGTCGGCAAGCGACAAACCGATCAACAACGCGAAGGTCGTTTGGAAAGATCCTCGGCTGCGTTTCAGTTTCGAAAACCGGACTCGATCGAGATATTTGCCTCTGCGAGAACTTGTGCCAGCGGCAGACGCGACGCGACTTCCCTTTGTGGCGAAGTCCGGAGCAGACGGTGCGAACGACCTGCAAACTTCTGGTCGGATTGATCTGCGAATCAAATTCAACGTGCCCAAAAACGCCATCGCCGCTCTGTTAGTTGTCGAAGCTGACTTGCAGGCCAATGGCACTTCGGACGACATCGTGCGATGCACGGTGAAGGACGGATTTTCTGAAGGAGATACCGCAGCGGATACGGGTGAGGTCTCGGCGATTTTAGGCCGAGGCAAAGGCGACGCTTTCGAGGCATGGAAGCAAGGCGTCGTCGAGTTCGCGCAGGCGTTGCCAGACGTTTCACAGCGCGAACCGGCTCCGTCTGATCGCGATCCGATCCCGTGGCCGTTCGATGGCACGTACAACAGTTCCGAGCGAAACGAGTTCCACTATACGATCAAATACCATCGTGATGACGACTTTTTTGTCCGGCATATGATCGATGATCAGACGCGCAGAAAGCTGGATCAAGCTTGGTTCGATTTGCTGACGGCCTTTGACTACCACGACACTTACCTGCAGTTCATCGCGCGTAAGTTTGACCGCAAACCTGCGACTGCCGCATCGCTGACGCCAGAATGGGTCAAGAGCTTTCCGCTTGAAGCACAACAGCTGATTGAAAAGCTTGCGGCAAATTATTCGGATGCTCAAGCGGCGCTGCGCAATGCACAGGCGGGACACGTGCAAGATGCGGTTCGATTTGCGGATGCGGCGTGGCGAAGAAAGCTGACAAGCGAAGAGGGGAAGAAACTGCAGGCATTCTATACACAGATCCGTCAGAGTCAGGAACTCGATCACGCCGATGCGATTCGTGCTCTGTTCGTTCGGATTTTGGTTGCACCGGAGTTTCTGTATCGAGTTGAGCGTGGTTCTTCTGGTGATTCGATCGAACCGCTCGATCAATGGGAGCTGGCAAGTCGTTTGAGTTACTTTTTGTGGTCGTCGCCGCCGGACGAAGAGTTGCGTCGAGCTGCGGAACGTGGTGAACTCGCCGATGATCGCGTGCTTGAATCGCACGTTCGTCGAATGTTGCAAGATCCAAAGGCGAAGCGTTTTGCAACAGAATTCTTCGGCCAGTGGTTTGGCTTTTATCGATTCCCAGAACATCGTGGCATTGACGCCGAGCGATTTCCTGAGTTCGACGAGAACCTAAAGCAGTCGATGTACGACGAATCGATCGCGTTCTTCGAGCATCTGGTTCGCGAGAATCGGCCTGTGTCTGAAATCTTGTTTGCCGATTACGCCTACTTGGACCAGCGGCTGGCAAAGCACTACGGAATCGCAGACGGTTCTCTGTTGCAGGCGAACATTGGCAGAGTCGAAAACACTCGGCGTTTTAATCGAGGTGGCTTGTTAGGACTCGCCACGATTCAAACTGTGACATCAGCGCCTCTGAGGACCAGTGCCGTCAAGCGAGGTGATTGGGTTTTGCGACGCGTGCTCGGCACTCCGGTTCCTCCTCCGCCAGCCGATGCGGGTTCTATTCCAGCAGACGATGTGGCCACGGACGGCAAAACGGTGCGTGAACTTTTGGTGGCTCATCGCACCGATGCTTCGTGTGTGAATTGTCATTCTCGAATGGATCCACTTGGATTCGCGATGGAAAACTTTGATCCAATCGGCCGTTGGCGAGACGAGTACCGAGATGGCCAATCGATTGACGCGGGTGGAACGTTGCACGATGGCACGGTAGTCAAAGGTTTTGATGGGCTGCAAAAGTATCTTCGAGATCAGCTGCCCAGCTTTTATCAGACGACGTGTTCCAAACTGATAGGATATGCACTGGGGCGAAGCGAATTGCTGACGGATCGCTTGTTGGCAAAACAGATGATGTCCGATATAGAACGCGGTGGCGGGTTCGCCGACTTAGCAGTCCGAGTTGCAACGAGCCCTCAATTCAAAACGAAACGTGGAGTTCATGTCTCTGTTTCGATTTCGGAGAAAACGAATGCAGCCAAGTAAAAACGTCATCTCGCGTCGTCGCTTTCTGCAGGGTACGGCCGGAGTTTCGCTGACTCTTCCATGGTTGGAATCGGTTCCCGCTCGCGCGACGGAAACTGGCAAGTTAGTTTCTTCGAGCGGCGCGATTCCTCCGCAGCGTTTTGCGTGCGTCTATTTTTCCAATGGAGTCGAACCGAAACATTGGTGGGCAAAAGGTTCCGGTGCGGACATGCAGCTCGGTCCCGGTTTGCAAGCTATGCAGCCGCACACGGAGGACATGGTTTTCATCTGCGGCCTTTTTAATGAGCAGGCACGAGACCACAAGAGTGCTCACCTGGGGCGGATTCCGAATTTGCTTTCAGGTGGTTGGGTCAGCACGGACCAGAATGAGATCCGCTGTGGACGGACGATGGACCAAGTTTTGGCGAGTGAACTTGGTCAGCATTCGCCGCTGAAGAGTTTGGTTGTTGGCATTGAGCCCACCGAACTACGATTGGAAGACGGATTGTCGATGTTGTACGGATCGTGCATTTCTTGGACTTCCGATACAAAGCCGGCCACGAAAGAGATTTACCCGGCTCGCGTCTATGACATGTTGGTAGGTGGCAAGGGCCGCAAGATTGATCGCAGCATTCTTGATCACGTCTATGATGATGCCAACGCGCTCAGTGAACAGCTTGGATCTAGCGATCGCCAAAAGCTGAATGAATACCTCGAATCAATCCGCGACATCGAAAAACGAATCGATCAGGCCAGTAAGGAACTGCGCCTGGAAGGTTGGCGTCCAACGCTTTCCGAGCCGAATATGTCGCGACCAGAGGAATCGCTGCCACAAGACATTCCGTCGCATATGAAACTGATGCTGGACCTGATCGTGCTGGCGTTTCAGATGGA
>JAGQPC010000099.1 GCA_020426925.1 Planctomycetales bacterium
CGAAGTATTCGACTTTCGCTGAGAAATATCGATCTCTTTAAGACTCAACTTCGAGCGATTCTGCGGGCTAGTGTGCTGGGCGACGTCCGAGTCATGTTCCCGCTTATCAGTACGCTGCAAGAACTCCGCCACGCCAAGCTAATCCTGTCGGACATTATGGAAGATTTGGAAGAGGAAGGCATCGAATTCAATCGTGACATGCAAATTGGCATGATGGTTGAAGTACCCGCAACCGTAATGATGATGGATCGGTTTGTGCGCGAGACCGACTTCATCAGTATCGGTACGAACGATCTTATTCAGTACACGCTGGCTGTTGATCGCAGCAACAAGGATGTCGCCGGGTTGTACAACGCGTCGGACCCGGCAGTGCTGCGTCTCATCAAGCGAGCTGTTGATGCGGCGAATGATGAGTCGATTCCTGCAACACTTTGTGGACAGATGAGCGGCAGCAAGACTTACACGATGGTATTGATCGGGCTGGGCTTGCGTTCGTTGAGTGTGCCGTCGATGGCCATTCCAGACGTTAAGAACGTATGTCTAAACGTCACGGTGGAGCAGTGCCGTCGTGTGGCTGCGAAGGCACTAGAAATGGACAATGCCCAATCGATTAGCGACTACCTTCGCCAGGAACTTCGAAACGCTGTGGAGGGCAGCTGTAAAAACGTTAAAGATTGATAAACCGCGGTCGACAATTGGCCGCGTTCACACTTCAATTGGAAGACATTGATAGTCTACGATGAAACAGATTCGCCTACAGATTCGATTCAAAAAGAACGGTGACTTGCGAATGATCGGGCACCGTGATTTGGCTCGAGCATTTGAGCGGTTGCTACGCAGGGTTGAGCTGCCGCTGGCGATGTCTGAAGGGTTTCATCCTCATCCAAAAATCAACTTTCCTTCCGCACTCGCTGTTGGCGTAGAAGGAGAATCTGAAGTCGTTGAAGTCGCAGTCGCGGATGAAGTAGAACTCGGGACGCTGCACGAACGACTCGCCGGTCAGTTGCCTGATGGACTGACCATCGTTGATGTTCGAGTAATGGGCACCAACGAGCCGAAAACGCACGTCGAACAGGTCGAATATTCTTTACCTGTTCCCAATGAACAATGCGAATCGGTAAAGGCCAAGATTGCCGAATTCTTGACGGCAGAAAGCTGGCCAGTAGAGCGCACGAATCGACGAGGGACAAAACAAGTCGACATTCGCCCCGGAGTTCATGCGCTCGAGCTAGACAACAACAATCAACTATCGATGCGATTAGAAACCACGCAAACCTACAACGTCAAACCTCGAGAGATTCTCGCGCTGTTGGGCATCGAGAACATTGAAGACTACGGCGCCTGGTTGACCAGAACATGCGTGTACCTCGCATCCTAACCACGAAAGATACACAAATGCCAGAAACGAAACCATCTCGTCGCTCAAGGGGGCCTCGCCGTCCACGACCTTCCAAGTCATCGTCGGCAGCCAGTACTGCGCCGGTGAAAAAGGAAATGCTGATCAATGTTGCGCAGCCGGAAGAATGCCGCATCGCAATCGTCGAAGACGGAGTTCTAGAAGAGCTATACATTGAACGCGCAAGTCAGGACAACTACGTCGGTAACATTTACAAAGGCAAAGTAGTCAACCTGGAACCCAGCATTCAAGCTGCATTCGTTGACTTCGGCGTTGGCCGTAATGGGTTCTTGCACATCAGCGATGTTGAACCGCAATACTTTCGCCAAGGTGGCTACGACCCAAAAAATCTAGGACCGGAAACCGAAAACGGCAATCGCGACCCACGAGGTGATCGCGACGACGATGCTTGTGATAGCCGGGGCCGAGGTCGCGGGCGTCGCGATCGTCCGGGTGCTCGACCACGATTCAAGCCACCAATTCAAGACATCTTCAAACGCGGTGACGAGGTCGTCGTGCAGGTGATCAAGGAAGGCATCGGCACGAAAGGTCCCACGCTATCGACCTACATCAGCGTGCCGGGGCGATACCTCGTTCTCATGCCAGCACTCGGTCGTGTTGGCGTGTCTCGCAAAATTGAGGACGACGACGACCGACGGCGATTGCGCGAAGCCATGCTGGAACTGAATCCGCCGAAAGGTTTGGGATTCATCGTACGGACCGCTGGGCAGGGCCGCGTTCGACGAGACCTTTCTCGAGACATGTCGTACTTGCTGCGACTTTGGAAGGTGATCGCTCGACGAGTCAAAGACATGCCTGGGCCGGTCGACATCTACGAAGAAAGCGACATGATTATTCGCACGATCCGCGATATTTTTACTGCGGACGTTGATGCGATTTACATCGATGAACCGGCAGCGTACGAACGTGCTCGAGAGTTCCTGCAATTCGTCATGCCAAAGCACGTCGATCGGTTGCAGCTCTACGAAGGAAAAGAGCCTCTATTTCATAAATATCATTTGGAACACGAAATCGCGAACATCCACAAACGAGAAGTCGCGCTGAAAGAAGGCGGCTCGATTGTCATCGATTCAACAGAAGCACTCGTCGCCATCGACGTGAACAGCGGCAATTTCCGAACGGATGATTCCGCTGAAGAGACTGCGTACCAGCTGAATTTGGCGGCTGCGAAAGAGATCGCTCGGCAACTGCGATTGCGTGACCTAGGTGGCGTCATCGTTAACGACTTTATCGACATGCGGAAGGAACGGCATCGGCGAGGTGTCGAGCGAGCACTGCGGGATGCAATGAGTCGTGACAGAGCCCGCACCAAGATTCTTCGCACCAGCCCGTTTGGACTCATTGAGATGACACGACAGCGGGTTCGCCCGAGCCTCAAGCGGAGCGTCTTTACCGACTGTCCATGTTGTGCAAGTCGTGGCATCGTGAAGACAGCTGAGAGCATGGCGATCGAAGTTATCCGCTGGATGATGCTAGCCGTGCAAAACCCTGAAGTCAGTCGAGTTCAAGTTCGTGTTAATGACGAAGTCGCTGCGTATCTCAACAACAAAAAGCGGAAAGAGATTTCTGAACTAGAAGATGAAGGCGATCTCGACATTCAGGTCTACGGAATTGAGAATTCATTCCCCGAGCACCTGGAAATCGCGTGCGCCGATAGTCGCGGCAACGAAGTCAAACTGCCTATCTAGCAAAGTTGGCCCGTAATGACCGGAGCAGTGAGTGCAATCGTCTGCTCACTGCTAGGATGCTACTCGTTCCAAGTCCTGCCTGTACGCGGAAAGCTCGTAAATGCCAGATTCCGCCTGAAGGCAGGACTTCGAACAGAAGTGGCTAGTTCTTATCGCGATAGAAATTCTGCATGTCGCGAATGAACAAATCGACGTCGCCGAAGTTCTTGCGAAAGTCTTCGAGTCGCTGCGCAACGGTGTAGTGGTTAAATGGATCTCGCGCGTGCATCGTTTTTAGATAGTTCGCGTATTGAGTAGGACGGCGTTCGGTTGCGAAGAACGTCATCGCCCACGCCGTTCCATAGCCTTTTGTCGCGCTCGACTTAACCATGCGATCCGATGAGATCAGGTTCTTCACCGTTTCGGCGAAGTTCAGCTCATTCACAGTACGTTTGAACTGACCCAGCCGATGTTCGTTAATGCGGTCTTTCTCCAAGCGGTATTTAAAAGCGTTCCATACTCCTTTTGCCTCGAACAGCGTCCCGATCCCTTCGGAAACCCAAGCTGGCGCGGCGCCAAATCGACGCTGCACGCGGATGTTGAACGCGGCTTGATGAGCCGACTCATGGATGATCGTATTCGCGTTTATCAGCCAGTCTTCGTATCCTTGCGACCCATCGGCTTGCTCGCGAGTTGCGTCGTACAGATAGATGCGGTTTGTCTTGAACAGATAGACGCCAAGCGTGCGGGACGCGTTGTAGTCGCACTCGTTTGCCAAGTGGTGCAAGTATTCACTTTCGTTGTTGAATACGATCGCGATGAAGGGAAGCGGTGATGGTTGTGTGTCGATGTTTCGAACCGAAAAATAGTGAAGCACCGATCGATAGATTTCTTCGAAACGCTTCGACCACAGTTGCTGTTGCCCCTTAGGATGCACAATCAAATATTGGTACGACGCTGAGACTTCGTAACCTTGAAATTCTTGTTTTAATTGCAAATAAAGATCGGCACGACTGAATAGATTGAAGTCCTTGGCGAGTAACTTGTAATCTTTCGCTTGCAATGGGGAAAACTCGCTGATGGCGCCGTCTCGCTGCATCACGGTAACCATGTGGTCGTTCCATAGCACCGGTTTGCCAATAATCGTCTCGCCATCTACCTTTACATGAATCGTCTGCGCGTGGACAAAACGCTGCCCACTGGTAATAACAGCGGCAGCACAGAGCAAACAGGCGAGAGATCGTTTGTGCATTTAGGCACTCGGTTGCTAAAGTCCGACGACGTAAGATTGTTCTGGAGTCTACGTCATGGCGCGGTGGTGAAACGGCACCAAATGAAATCGAGTGGATTCCATTTCGTTCGATTCGTAAAATCAAATCTATCGGACGCGCTTTTTGAAACCAAAATGAAACATGTCGCATCAATTCAACAAGCCCGACAAGTAATTGGAGACAGGTCGTGATTCAGTCCATCATCGTTGCCGCGGCAGTAGCGGCGTTCGGGCAGCTTGAAACTTCTGAAGCAAATGACGTTCAGGACAAAGTCGATCGTTTGGTTCGTCAACTGGATGCTCGCGATCGAGCAGACCGCGTCGCCGCTGAACAGTCTCTCATCGACATGGGGCCAACGATTCTTCCGCTGCTTCCAGAGATCGACGCGTCAACATCGTCCGAGAAAAAAGATCGACTGACGCGGATTCGAAGCGAGCTGGAAAAAGGAACGGCGGTCCAGTCTGCGGATGCGTCGACGATTACTTTGTCGGGGCGGATGTCGCTTGGTGATTTCCTGACAAAAGTGCGTGAGCAAACAAACAACAACGTCGCTGATTTTAGAAATCGGTTCGGCGAAGGCGGTGATGTAGAGATCGACGTCGACCTGAAAGATGAGCCATTTTGGAAAGCAATGGATTCCGTGCTGGATCAGACAGGTCTGACGGTTTTCAACTCCAGCGGCGAATTGCGCACGGTTGCTCTCACGTCTCGAAATCCTGGCGAGCGAGATCGCAGTGGCTTCGCAGAGTATTCGGGCCCATTCCGGATCGAAGCAACCGAAATCTCTACGCAGCGAAACCTCCGCTCTCCAGCCATCCAAGGAATGCGAATTCGTTTGGACGTGCTCTGGGAACCGAGACTCACGCCATTGCTCATCCGCCAACCGTACGCAAATCTGAAGGTCGTGACCGACGATGGAAATGAGCTTGCTTCAACGGTACCAGACGGATCTGCAGAGATTCCTGTTCAAAGCACGGTTGCCGGCGTGGATCTTGTCATCCCGTTCGATCTGCCCGATCGCTCCGCCGATCAAATCGATTCACTTTCGGGAACACTCTATGCCTTGATTCCAGGAAAGCAGGTTCAGTTCGAATTTGAGAAGTTGGAAAACGCCCGAGACATCGCCCAACGTCAATCGGGTGTAACGGTAACTCTTGATCGAGTCATCAAGAACCGCGACATCTACGAAGTACGAATTCGCGTTAAGCTTGCCCAGAACGCTGCGCAGAGGCAAACACATCTCGATTGGGCGTCAAACAATATCGTTCAACTCGTTGGGAAAGACGGCAAAAAAGTCGATGAGCCAAACTTTGAGCCGTATTTCGAACGCGAAGGCGAAATCGGATACAGATATCTGTTCCCGCTAGACGACGAGATTAAGAACTACAAGCTCCTGTACAAAACGCCCGCTTCCATGGTCGAAGTTCCAGTGCAGTACGAGCTAAAGAACATCGATCTACCTTAACGCACTAACGCCACGTGGATTTGGATTCTTGTTGGCTGGTGCTTAAAGCCGCTGTCAAAATGGCATCGCCACAAGTGACAGCCACGTCAAAATCTTGTTACACCAACCGCCGCGTTTGATGGTTTCCTGCGGTTTTTTTGCGTTGCCGAGTCTAATTGATGAGGCGAATTCTTATTCGGCTGTTATACTCACCCCGGTTATTGGATTACCTTTCCGGCCGGGAGAAAAGTCGATGAAACATTCCTGTTTTCTAGCGTTTTCAGTTGCACTGATGTGGGGTGCAACTGCCCTTGCAGATCTTGAAAACCACTACAATTTTGACACCGAGGCCACGTTGACGGATGACTCGTCAGGCAATGGCCGAAGCGGTTTTCTTGATGACCTGGAAGTTGGTTGGGTTGACGATGAAGTTCGCGGAGGCGTGTTGGAGCTTGGTGGAAACACCAACGGTTTCATAGTCGCCCCAACCGTCGAAGAGATGGATACATTCACCATCATGATGTGGGCTTACCGCGATCCCGAATTTGCCGGTGGAGCAGGCGGAGCAAACGATGGGCTGTTTCAATTGGCGTTAGCAAACGATGACCTAGAGTTTTTGCCGCCACCACCAACCGCGGGCACGGCAAAGGTAGTCGGCGGCTGGGTCCAGAAGGCCGACAACATTGTTTGGGGACGCGTCAACGATGAGGGTGGTACGTGGAATCTGGACAAAGTTTACGCAATGGAAGATGAAGAATGGGTTCATCTCGCGTACCGTGGAAACGGCGAAGAGTTCGATCTGTTAGTTAATGGAGAAGTCGAAACCACGATTGAATACGACGGGTCGCTAGTCGAGTTCGATTCCATCTATATCGGACGCCAAGGAACAGAAACGTGGGGCGGCCGCCTCGACGATTTTCGTATTTACAGCAATTTCGTTTCGGAGGATGAAATTAAAGCAATCATGACTGGTGCGCCGCAAGGCTTGCTCGGTGACTTCGACAACAGCGGTGAATTGGACGTTGCGGACATCGACATGCTGACCGCCGACGTCATCGCGGGCAATAACACAGCCAGCTTCGATTTGGACAACAATGCAGCGGTCAATGCTGAAGATCGTCGAGTTTGGATTGAAGATCTCAGAAACACATATTTCGGTGACGCCAACCTCGATGGAGAGTTCAACAGTTCTGACTTCGTCGCTGTATTTGGTGCGGCAAAATATGAAACTGGTGAGGCAGCTACTTGGGGCGAAGGAGACTGGAATGGCGACGCCCAGTTCAACAGCAGTGACTTCGTTTCTGCTTTCTCCGGAGGCGGCTACGAGAAAGGACCACGTCCGGCTGCTGCGGTACCTGAACCTTCGTCGCTGAATCTTGCAGTCGTAGCTATACTGGGACTAATGGCCAAGCGACGTCGATAGCAAACAGTCGGTTGTAACCGTTTGATTCGAACTGCCCGACGGAATAGTCCGTCGGGTTTCTTTTTGTAAGCGCATTCGGAAGGTTTCCATGTTTCAGTTCCTTAATCAGCGTATGCCGAGCAGTCGAACACGCACGTCACGGCGGCGGCCGATTGAATCGCTCGAACGGCGTGATTTGCTTACAGCGCAACTACTGATATCGGAATTCGTCGCGAACAACGGCGCGTCACTTTTGGATGGACACGGAGACAGCCCCGACTGGATTGAAATTCACAATGCTGGAGACGAAGCGGCGAATCTCCAAGACTATTATCTCAGCGACGACGTCAATGACCTGACGAAGTGGCGATTCCCTTCGGGCGCGACATTAGACGCTGGAGCGTACACCGTCGTATTCGCGTCGGGTCTGAATGCGCCCGACCCCAATGGAAACCTTCATTTGAATTTTCGCTTGGGTGAAAATGGGGAGCACGTTGTCTTGTCGACCGCCGACCGAATTGTGAGCCAGTTTTCCCCAGACGGCTCGGAGTACCCAAAGCAGTTTCGCGATGTCTCTTACGGGATCGGTGATGTCGTTCCCGCGATTTCGTTCGTCGATTCGAAAACAGTGTCTCAATTCTACGTACCCAATTCGAACGACTTGGGCACGTCATGGACCGACGTTGACTTCAATCACACTCCTGCGTGGCAAGTCGGTGGAAACGGAATTGGTTTTGATTCGAACGGCGCCGGCGGAACAATCCTCCAATTGGACTTCAACGACGATGACAGCGGGGAATCTGGCGCACAGAACGTGGAAGAGGGATGGTCGTCGTTTTCGCTGTCCGATAACGGGACCAACTACGGCGGAATCACGGTGAACGTTTCCGGAATTGGAGGAGTGCCGCTCGACGATCGTGACAGATCAACGCCGACCGACGCTCCGCCAGAATTCACTTATGACCAGATTTACGACGACTTCATCTTCGCCAGATCGCAGACCGATGGCACCGGAATAGAGATCGCACTTTCCGGTTTAGTCGCAGGTCAGGCCTACGATGTAACGTTTTGGTCGTACGATAACGGTAGTGTCGACCCACGTGTTTCGAATTGGAACGAAGTGTCGACAGGAGTCGCGATCCCGATCGAAAACAATTATTCATTTGACGGACGTGACACGCCGAATTCTAACAGCGATCATTCGTTTGCGGCTCGATTGACTGCCTCCGATTCGGGCACGCTGCAAATTGAAGGTCGACGCAACGGCGGTACGTCGTTTGGTGTGTTCGTTAACGCGTTGCAGATCGCGATTGCGACTTCGGCGGACCTTATCGCGACCGACATCAGCCCAGCAATGGCTGGACGTACATCGGCTATGGCCCGTTTTCCGTTCAGTGTCAACGCACCGGATAGCGTGGAGTCGCTGTCACTTACGATGCAGTACGATTCCGGATTTGTTGCATATTTAAACGGCACCGAAATAGCTAGAAGCAACGTTGCAGGCGCCGGAATACCAGTGTTCGATTCAGTGTCAACGATCGAAAAGCGAGTTGATGACACTCTTCAACCCGAAACGTTCGACATATCCAGCTCCATTCCCACCTTGCGAGCTGGCAGCAACGTCTTGGCCGTTTACGGATTCAATTCATCAGCGGGCGACAGCGATTTCCTGATTCGTCCGCAGCTATCGGCAACCGGCGCTGGACAACAGCCTCTGTATTACACGACGCCGACACCTGGAGCAGAAAACAATACGGCAGGTGTGATTGGATACGTGACCGACACAACGTTCAGCGTCGACCGAGGATTCTACACAGAGCCGTTCGATCTCGAGATCCGTTCGAGCACTGAAGGCGCATCAATTATTTACACGACTGACGGAAGCATTCCAACGGAAAACAACGGCACGATTGTCACGGCCGCAAATTCGCAGGCGCCACCGATTGCAGTTATTCGAATCGACAAAACATCGTACGTTCGCGCGGTGGCGATGAAAGACGGAGTTCTTTCGTCTAACGTCGACACCCAAACGTACCTGTTCCTCGAAAATGTCATCCGCCAAGACCCAACCAACGATCCCGATGCTCCGTCGTACCCGGACCGCTGGCAAGCGAACGCGATAGGCGATTACGAAATGGATCCCGAGGTCGTTGCACAATGGGATGACAACGATCCGGACAACGCAGATTTTGGGATTCGTGAAGCACTGATGTCGATTCCGACCATGTCGATCGTGATGGAACACGATGACTTGTGGGACAGCTCGCAAGGAATCTATCGCAATTCAACACAACGTGGCGAACGATTTCGGCGAGCTGCTTCCATCGAATACTTCGACCCAAACACCGGCGAAGAATTCCAAGTGAACGCTGGCATTCAAGTTCACGGCGGAGCGAGCCGAGACAACGAGCGGCTCAAGAAACACTCGCTTCGACTCCTGTTCCGAAATGACTTTGGCGAGCCAACGCTCAACTTCCCATTGTTTTCCGACACCGACAACGAAGAATTCAACACGCTTGTGCTGCGAGCGTGCTTTACCGACGCGTTCGCCACTCGGTCCGTTATCGAACGCTATAACCCGATCGAGTCGCAGTACACTCGCGACGTGTGGATGAAAGACACACTGTTTGCTATGGGAAATATTTCGACTCACAACACGTATGTTCATCTGTATTTGAACGGACTGTATTGGGGACTCTACAATCCAGCGGAACGTCCAGACAACGCGTTTCTTTCCACGTATCTGGGAGGTGAACGCGAAGATTGGGACATTATCAAAGACTTCAACGAACTGTTTGCAGGTAGCAGAACGGCGTGGCAAGAGATGTTCACGCTGGCTCGTGAGTTGAGTAGCAGCGACGACCCAGAAGCGATCTTCTTCCAACTGCAAGGACGCAATCCTGACGGAACTCGCAATGATGAGCTTCCGAACTATTTGGACATGGAGAACCTGATCGACTACATGATCTTGCATCTGTATGCCGGAGTGGAAGACTGGCCGCACCACAACTGGTACGCCGGTCGCAATCGAGTCGGTGACGAGGGATTCAAGTTTTTCGTTTGGGATCAAGAGATCGCTCTCGATCCGCGCTATCGTGACCGCACGGACGTTGGCAGGGCAGGCGACCATCGATTTACTCCGGCGGAGCTCTACGACTTGCTCAGACGCAACAGCGAAGAGTTCCGTCTGTTGTTTGCAGATCGCGTTCAAAAGCACTTCGCACCAGACGGCGCGCTTGCGATCGCGAATTCACAAGCTCGGTGGATGGCTCGATCCAACGAGATCGAAAAAGCAATCATTGGCGAATCAGCGCGCTGGGGAGATGCCCGCGAAGGCGAGAGAATCACCATCCAAAGCGGAACGCCTGCCGTCACCGTGCCCACGATGACGGTTAACGAGTGGCGAGAAGAACGAGACAAAGTTCGCGACATCTACATCCCTGAAAACTCGCGATTGTTTCTCGAGCGAATTGCCGAGATCGATTTGACCACGCAGGTCAATGCTCCTGTTTTCGACTCACCTGAAGGAGTTGTTGCAGCTGGAACGCAGTTGTCCATCACAGCTCCACAAGATCAGCTTGTCGTTCGGTCGACGTTAATGCCCGAGTTTTCGCCCGCTACCGCATTCGTGCCGCGGGATGGCTCATTAGACGGAGTTAACGGCAACGCACCAATTTGGACGGCAGTCAACTTTGACGATAGCGGATGGATTTCAGGGAATGGCGGCGTGGGCTTTGACAACCGCACCGACTATGATCCACTGATCGGAATCGATTTGGAATCAGAGGATCTGCCTCAAGCTCAACGTATCGACGGAGACGGAGACGGTCAAAAAGACTCGCCGTCGGTTTACACGCGTTTTGAAATTCCTGTTGATGCTGGATTCGACGCGAGCAACTTCGATCGGCTACTCCTGAACGTCAAATACGATGATGGTTTCATTGCGTACTTAAACGGTACTCAAGTCCACTCGCAATTTGGTCCTGATGATCCGACTTGGGATGCTCGCGCAACTACTTCCCACGAAGCGGAAGCGAACGAATTTGAAGAGTTCGACATTAGCGAATTCCTGTCGCTGCTTCGTCCCGGCGAAAAGAACATTCTTGCGATTCACGCCTTCAATCGATCTCAGTCAAGTAGCGACTTCGTGATCTCTCCAGAGCTTTCACTGGGAAGTCTTCAGGATGTCACGAATGCGCCGGTTTACTACACAACCGACGGGTCCGATCCACGACTGCCTGGAGGCAATGTTAATCCGAACGCCAGAGAAGCTACTAGTCCGATCGTGTTGGACGATTCGGTGCAGATTCGCGCAAGAGCGCAGACTCTTGGACTGTGGAGTGCCGAATCGGCGTCCGTGTTTGTCGTCAACCCACCAAGTTTGGCCATCACCGAAATCCATTTCAATCCAGCACAACCTTCGATCGACGAGATCGCGATCGTGCCGGCTGCCGTCAACGACGATTTTGAATTTATCGAGTTACACAATACGAACACGAACGAGTCCATCAACTTGCTCGGCCTACAGCTATCGAATGGCGTTGACTTTGCCTTCCCAGATCAGGCGCTCGCGCCTGGTGAATTTGCGGTCGTTGTTGCGAACCAGCAATTGTTCGAAGCTCGTTACGGAACAGACATTCGCGTCCTCGGCCAATACACCGGTCGACTTGCCAATGGCGGCGAACGATTGTCATTGGCGAGTGCTGATGATGAGGTTCTGTTAACGGTCGATTTTGCGGACGGAGATCCATGGCCGGTCGCTTCCGATGGCGTAGGAGCATCCTTGGAATTGATTTCGCCGTCGACGCTGCCCGCCGAATACTCGAAGTACTATCGATGGCAATCGAGCACGCCGCTCGGTGGCACGCCCGGCATGGCAAACAGTTCGCCTGTGGGAATTGTCGTGAATGAAGTGCTCGCACGAACACGGCCCGGAGTCCAAGTTGACGCGATCGAGCTGTACAACACAACGGGCGCGCCAGTAAACATCGGCGGATGGTTCCTCAGCGATTCGGATCAGAATCTATTCAAATTCGAGATCCCCGCCGGAACAACGATTGCGGCCAACGCCTATGTCGTGTTTACGGAATCAGATTTCAATCCAACTCCAAACGCTCCGCTTCCGAATCATTTCGCACTGGACGGAACCGGACGAGACGACGTGTGGTTGACTCAACGTTCCGACGACGGAACCGTCAGTGACTTCGTCGATGACGTTCATTTTCGAGCGTCCGCTGACGGCGAATCGTGGGGGCGTGTTCCCAACGGGCAAGGTCGGCTCGCACCGATCGCCAATCCAACATTTGGTGCTGCGAATAGCGACCCGCGCGTCGGTGGTGTCGTGATTTCGGAAATTGGTTTTGCTCCGGCAGAACCATCGCCAGCGGCTCTGGCAGTTTATCCAGATCTCGACGCGAGCGATTTGGAGTTCCTTGAAATCTATAACTCGGGTGACGCAGTTGACTTGAATGGTTGGCAGATTCGAGGTGGGATCGATTTCGATTACGATGAGTCTACGCCATTGTCGACGGGCGAAACCGTTGTTGTCATACCGTTCAACCCTGATCGCGAAGACAACGCGTCTCGGCTTGCGGCATTTCGAACTTACTATCAACTGGGCGATGACGTTCGCGTGATAGGTGGTTATCAAGGAAGTCTTGCGAATGAAGGCGAACGTATCGTTCTGTTACGACCTGATTCGTCGGCAGCTCCTCCAATCAGCGTGCTTGCAGAAGAGGTGATCTACGACGATCGGACTCCTTGGCCAAACACAGCGAATGGCGAATCGTTCCATCGCGTTGATGCGAATCGTTACGCCAACGACTTTGCTTCATGGGATGCCAGTGCGCCAAATCCTGGTGTTGCAGTTTTCGATTCTGCAGCATTCGATGTGAACGGAGACGGAACCATCGACATCAACGACGTCGACCGACTTTGCTCTTCGATCGCCAACGGCGAGAAGCTGTTCGACTTGACTGGCGATGGAAACACCGATGGCAACGACGTGGCGAGACTGCTGGCGGTTGGGCTATCGTCAGTCGTTGGCGACGTTAATTCGGACGGAATCTTCGATTCTGCGGATCTCGTCAAGCTATTTCAGGTACGAGAATACGAAGATGGCATCGATGGCAATTCACTTTGGTCTGAAGGCGATTGGAATTGCGATGGCGACTTTAGTTCTGCTGACCTAGTTGTCGCATTTCAGGCCGGCACATACAGAAGGTAACGCGTTTGTATAGCCTTGCGCAGCACGTGGCGCAATGGAAACGCCCATCGCAGGTTGAACAACTACTCAGGGAATTCGATCGCCAAGATCTATATCGACGCGATAGCTCGTACCAGCCAGTGAAGCCCACAACGTACCGACACTGGCGTACGCAGCGCCGATTTCAAGTATGGCTACATTGCCACTACGTCCAGCGACCAGCCCCAAAGTCAGCGGTCAAAGCTACCTACAATCAATCGCCCTCTAGCAGACATTAAGACATTGCCTGGAGGCAGAGGTTTACAATGAGCAGCGAGCCCTTCACCGTTGTTCAGGTCGACGCCGTTGGCGGGACGGCTGGCGAATGTCCAATTGAAATGGCAGGAGAACGTGCGACAGAGGTATTCAATGAAATCCAGCAAGCGGTGCTACAGGCCGGCCAGGGATTTGAAGTTCCCGCGACGAAGCACGCGAGTTAGACGATTGCAATCTGAGTTAGCCACGACGCGTTTTGGCATATAGACGAAAGAAACCCAAAACTCGGTGACTGCTGCTCGCCAGGAAACTCATTCGCATTCTCGATCGCATCGATTTGAGGATCCCAGCCCTCCATTTTCGCCGAGCGTTTTCGGTGGAATCACTTCCATTAAAGCCGCGGTACACGCAGCAGATTAGCTTGGGCATTCCGTACAGACGCTCTGAAGTACTACCACATGTCGCGGGGACAAGATCTGACACATAAGACAGAATGCAAATGGCTTTGGAAGCATTGCAGGCAACCCGAAAGCAGCGTACGTCCGCACAGCCATACACGGAGCAGCAGAAAACACCGGAATCGCCAGGTTTTGCTGTTCTGTGCATTGAAATGCGGAACTGCGCAAAACAGAAAAAGTGACCCCAACGGGACTCGAACCC
>JAGQPC010000100.1 GCA_020426925.1 Planctomycetales bacterium
GTTCACTTCCACCGCGATCACGCCGTCCACACGTTTGATCGCTTCAGCAACTGTTGTCGCGCATCCTTCACAAGTCATTCCCTCAATAGTGAAAACCGCGCGGTTCATATCATCGGTTACAACCCCGTTGTCTCCAGTACCAAAAAGCAGACCGACATAACTTGGGAAGGCCAGGAATGCGATCGTCACCACAGTGACGACCCACAGCATGACTTCGTTCATCGCGGCCATACTCCAGCGCGACGTCGTTTCGGACGGGCAGCAATCCGATTCGCCTGCGATCGTCGAGTCATAGCACGATGCATCCAGGCCCGCATCGCTTGTTGGCTTAGGCCGATAGGTTAGGTAGAAGGCGGATCCCAGAAACCCGAACGTGATGAACATGAACAGGGGCCGATAGGTCTCGAGCGCGGCCGCGACGCCGGCACCGGATACGCCGACGGCCAATAGGACCAACGGAAGCCAGCAGCAACTCGATGCCACGATCGCCGAGACGACGGTCGCGAGCTTGGCGATCTTTTCTCCCCGGCCCGCAGGAGGATTGAAGTCAATGTGCGATTCCGTCCCTACCAGCTCACCTCTCGCGATTTCGATTCCCTTGGCCACGCTTCCGAGGCAACAAGATCCGCTGGGGTTGTTCACTTCACAATGGCACCCCTCTCCTTTCATCCGGGCGCGGATGTCCTCGACCGCCCTCGATTCGCCTGTTGCTTCCAGCTCACGCTTGATGCTGGTCACCGAGTGGTCAAAGCAGTAACAGAGCGGGCGGTCGCCAGCTTTCTCCTTGACCCCCACTTCAACTTTCAATTGTGATTTGACAAACGTATCCTCACTCTGCTCCGCGAAGTACACAACATCGCACGCCGGCGAGCCACAGAAACGCCACCCTGTGCCTTCGGTGATTGCGTGACATCCCGCTCCATCCGTCTGGCAACACGATTCGCCGTCTTGGAATCCTGACGCAGAGGGTTCCTTCAACAGGCTGCGAATCGTGCGCAGCGAAACACGTCTTGCTTTATGGCCACAAGTCGGGCACGTCTGGCTGGTAGCGGTTGCAGCGTTTTGGTTCATGGCTTCTCAGGCCTATGTTGTGAATCCGGTCATCTGCGTCTATTATCGAGGTTGCACCTAAGTGCAAGGTCAAGTGGATTTGCCAAGAAACTTAAAATCGGCCCAACAAAGGCGACTTGAACGCAACCATGACCGACGAATACACCATCAGCCAGTTGGCCAACGCGGCAGACATCCCCACCACGACGGTTCGCTACTATGAGCGAATCGGGCTCGTTGAACCAGAGAACCGCAGCCAGGGAAATTACCGCTTGTACAGCGGTGAGTCGCTCAACAAGTTGAAGTTCATCCGCGCGGCACAAGCGATCGGGTTTACTCTCGAGGACGTCAAGGCGTTGCTCTCCGACGACGAGGGCGGCATTCCGACGTGCGGAAACGTGCAGAGCGTGATTGAGGAGCGACTGGCGGACATCGAGCAGCGGCTAAAGGATCTCCGACACGTCCGCAAAGTGTTGAAGAAAGCGCTTGAGCAATGCCAGACCCAAAAGAAATCCGACTGCTGCCAAGTCGTGGCAGGATTGAAGGCCCAATGAAATGAGTCAACTCAAACAAGCTATTATCGCCGGCAATGTCGAACGCACCGGACGGCTTCTGAATGAGAACCCAAAGCTAGCTTCCACGCCGATTCGCTGGGGCAGCATTCTGAACAGCTGTCATACTGAGCCGCTTCACTTCTTAAGCGATGGCCCCTTTAATCAACTCTGGGACCACGGCCGCCAGACGGAGCTGGCACGCGTTCTGATCGACGCTGGCGCGCCGGTGGACGGACTTCCCGGAGCCGGAGAAACGCCTCTTCACGGCGCAGCGAGTTTGGGAGACGCGGGTGTCGCTGAAGTATTGATCGACGCCGGCGCAAACATAGAAGCAGTTGCGTCTTATCCCGGTATCCCCGATGGCACGCCGCTGGATTTCGCCGTTCATTTCGGCATGGTCGAAGTCGTCGACCTACTCGTAAGCAAGGGTGCGAAGGTCCTGTCGACGCGAATGGCGGCCGGAGCTGGACAACTCGATCGAGTGCGGGCGGACCTCGAGTCGGCATCCTTATCTGATGAGCAAGCGTTTGACGTGCTGCGTCGCGCCGTAGTCTGCGATCGTATTCCCGTCGTGGAATACTTGCTCGATAGCGGT
This sequence comes from Planctomycetales bacterium, assembly GCA_020426925.1. GTDB lineage: Bacteria > Planctomycetota > Planctomycetia > Pirellulales > Pirellulaceae > JAGQPC01. The sequence goes on from JAGQPC010000100.1 coordinate 2,200, forward strand.
CTGGATGTGAACGTGACGGATGGGAAAGCGACCGCATTGCATTGGGCGGCCTGGGAAGCGAAGCCGAACATGGTGTCGTTTCTGTTGAGTCGTGGCGCGGACGCGACGCTCCTGGATGCGAAGTATCAAATGTCGGCTGGTGGCTGGGCCCGGCATCGTCGCAAGGAGATCGGGCCACGTTGGGGGCACGACGAAGTAATTCGGATTCTTGACCACCATGTCTCTGAACCAGACTGAGCGTGGTGTAGTAGCGGCAAGGAGAGGGTTTGAGTCCACAAAAGTCGTCTCCGGCTTCTACGCCGCTATCGCTACTGAGCATTGTGACGGGACTCGTTCGTGCGTATTGACGAACCGTTATGGGGTAGAGAATCTGTGCCCCGTGGGATCGCAAATGACTGCAAATGCTAGTTCGCGTGGGGAACTCCGGCGGGGCGCGCTTCGGACGTTTTTGGACGCTCGGAAACCTCATTTCGGATTGCGAGTCATTCAGACGAATGGCTACGGCGATAGCAGCTTTGCCTCTACGAGAGTTGGCCCCAGCTCTCTCAGCAATTCCTGGGCCTCCTTCAGCAACTTCTTGTCGTCTTCGGACCAATTGCCGGGTTGCGAGGCAACTCCCCAGCGAGGAGACGAGAGCTTGCGGTTTCCGCCAACTCGCGCGAGCCACTTGAGACCTTCCGTGGTCGGTTCTAAGGCGCCAATGCCTTTGAGTGCCGACAGCGACATTGGTGCTTCGTCGAATGTTGCCGTAAAGCCGATCGAACCGGGGCCCGCTTTGCGCGGTTGGACGCCGCGCTTGTGCAAGAAAGGGGCGAGCGCCGCCTTAACCTCAGCCGATCGAGCACGTGCCAGCAAGGCTTCTTCCTCTAAACGCTTTTTCTCTGCGGCTGCTTCGGCTTCCTCCTTGCGTTTTTCTACCAGACGCTGTCTTTCTCGTTCGCGTTCGGCGGCGAGTTTCTCTTGCTCTCGTTTGTCTTCAGCTTCCTGTACTTTTCGAGCCTTTTCCTGCCGGAGTTGTTCCTCAAGTTCGGCGAGTCGATCTTCGGCTGCCTTGAGCTTGATCTCATCTTCCAGCGATCGCTGCTGGTTCGGGGCAACTCGTGCGTCCGCCAAAATCTTCACGGCTCGCGCGTTGCTTAGTGCCTTGGTCCATTCATCATCCGCACTACGCGCGATGGCCTGCAGTTCCGCAATCTCTTCCTCTTCCTTGGTCGTGAGCGGTGTCGGGGTTGATGACGTTGCCCGTTTGCCGAGATCGCTACGAAATTTGGCGATGCGTTGAGATTTGTCCTTCAGAGTCAATTCGGGTGTCCGTTCTTTGTTGACGATCTTCGTGAGGCTTTCGACCAAGTCTTCGTGAGCCGCGATGTTGTCACCGGCGGTAGTCTTGAGTAGCGGTGGAATCTCCGCGTTCCAGTCGCTGATCGCCTGTAGAGCGTCATCCAGATGCATACCGGACTCGACGAGTTGGTCACGCGCTTCCTGAAGCTGCGAACGGATGTCCGATGGTGACGGGCCGGCGGGGACAACGGGTGCGGCTGTTGTCGTCGTCGCTGGAGCGCCGGGCGTTTGGGCCGTCGCCTGCCCTGCAGGTGAAGCTGTGGCTGCCGCAGGCGGTGGCGTCTGTTGCACACTCGGCTTTTGAGCGAGCCCAAAATCTTGGCGACAGGATGTTACCAACTGAAGGATCACCAAAAAGACGATCGCGGCGCAGACAAACATGACCGCTCCCGTGAATCGCTCGAAGATATACGCACCCATCCTAAACATGGGCCAACCCTCATATACGCCGGAGAAAACCGTTGATTATACGAGGGAATTGACGCGTGCGACACCTAATCCAGTATTTCGCTAGAGGTGTCGTCGAAGCTCCCGTAGTAGTCCGTCGCTACGACAGGCTCTGCGGCAACCGACTGCGCGGGCTTTGATTCCACGCGTTCAGGTGCTTGAATCTGAAACGCGCCTGGAGCTGTTGGCCACGGTTGTGCGCGGCGCCGTAGATATTCCTCGTAGGGGATGTGATACGAGGACTTCACTGGAATAGATCGCCCAGCAAACTGGCTGTAGCCGCTGCCAAAAGTGAATCGTACCAGGCTCGAATGCGGCCGTGAGCTGATCGCGCGTAAATCGTCGCCATCGTAGCGGGCACGCTCCATTTCCGTCACTCGCACGACACCATCCTCAGCATGCATCTCTTCGTAGCGATCCGACAAGTCTCCGGTTCCGCGTTCGTATGCCTGATGCCAAGTGGCGGCGTGGTCCGTTACCAATCCTGACAACGCTTCCAGCCGCTGCAGTGATGCCAAGTCTGATGCGCGGAAGACTTGCTTGAACGCCGTACACGAATCGATCGTATCTCCCAAGTC
>JAGQPC010000101.1 GCA_020426925.1 Planctomycetales bacterium
TGTGGCGTTCTCGAACTGCCTCAGACAACAGTGCTTCGCCGCAACCAAAATCTGCGATCACGTACCCCTCGCGTTTCATACACCACGAAATCATTTCGTCCACAGGCACGATCGCCCACTTCGCTCGCGCATCACGATAGTGCGTATGGTACTGTTCCCACTCCTCTGGGTTCTCACGAAGCCTTGTGCCAAGCTTCTCGCTGTGAGTGCTGTTCCAACGGTTGTTCATTTGAGAGAAGTCGCCGTATCGAGTCAATCGCGTCTTCACGGTCGCCCTGTCTCCCGAAAGCGGAACAACAATTCTTCGTCGCACAATTGTCGTTTCTCGACCTTCTTCAAGGCGTTCGAGCCATTTCATGATGTCCCGCTGCGCTTGCGCTGGACTACGAAGATTTCCCTGCGGGACGGCTCCGTCAACAGCAGCATCCGCGATTGATTTCTTGTAACGAATGCGTGCAAGTTTGGATTCGCAGTAGGACCACCGCTCACCGTTCACATCAGCAAATGTCACCGGAATCAAAACTTTGACGCGATCCTTGGTTTGCCCTTGCCTCCATACGCGACCTATAAGCTGTTCAAACTCGGCATTCGTCCAAGGAAGGACGTTGACGATCAATTGACTGCAGCAATGTTGCAGCCCATCGACTCCAGTACCAATCGCACTTGACCCAATCAGTACATCAATCTTTCCACTCTTAAATGCATCAAGTCCGTCTTTCATCGCGCCGGTGTAGAATCCAACGCGATATCCGTTTCGCGTAAGTTCGTCATAGAGTATTCGATCAATCTCTTCGACGTAATGAGTGTAAATGATGGCACGTTGGTTCGACTGAAGGGTCTCAATGATTTTTGGAAGTCTTGCTCGCGTTAGAATCTTCTCGATGTCAAGCGGCGAGCTGTTCTTTCCTAGGTTCCGAATTTCGTCGACGTAATCAGCGCAATCAACTGCAGTTGTCTCGATGTCCAAAATGGCACTATAGTTGGGTTGCCACCTTGTTCCCAAAGTCATCAACTTTTGGTGGAGCCTCATGCAGTTATGCACTGTTGGCTTCACGTCGATGTCGTCATGTTCGATGCCTGTAATCATCTCGACAAGGCTCCGCCCCTCTTGGAGGTTGTTGATGACAGGCGTTGCAGACAAGCCCAGCACTCGCAATTCCGGAGTTACTTCCGCCGCACCAGCAACGAGTGCCTGAATGAGTCGCTTGCGTTTGGACATCTGATCGGCGAATCGCTGTTTTGCGTAGTGGACCTCATCAATCACGATGAAGTCGACCGCGTGTTTTTTTAAGAACTGCTTCAAATCTGGCTCAGAATCTGGCTGTTGAAATTGTTCATAGTTCAACACCAAGTAACGATGCGAAGTGCCAGACCATTGCGGCTGCATCGTTTTCACTGCGACTTCGCTGTCAGGATAGACGCGTTTGATTTCGGTTGCCCATCCGTCTGTCGTTTGACCAACCACTGCGTTCGGGCAACAGACGACCGTCAGTCCAGCGCCCACAACTCTTGTTGCCAGAATCGCAGAAAGTGTTTTTCCCGCGCCAGTACCGGACCAGTTTCCGTATCGAAGACGATCACGAACTTGAATGGCCACATGTCGCTGCATAAGGTTGGGTTCGCAAATCTCACCATCAATATCGAATGAGTAGCCATCCGGAATGTTCAGGTCAGTTGCTTCGCGAAATTCATGCAAGAACGAATCGGCAACCTCGCGTGAATACTGAGACTCGCCGTGACTTTCGGCTTCAGCGACTGCGCTCGCTGAGTCTCGATACGCATGGCTCCATATTTTTGCCTTCGCGGATGCAACAAGAAACTCAGCAGCTTCCGAGTCCGTCGAAGCCAATACCTGACAATCCAGTGCGTCCAGTGCTTGCTTGGTTCGCACCCTAGGTAGATCCGCCTCTTTGTCTCCACGCGTTTCTGACTCGATCGCTGGTTCGGATTGGAATGTTGGTATGTCCTCATCGACAACTACATCTGTCAGGTCGAAACGATTATCGCTGAGGAATTCATCAACAATCGAAGGTTTTCCATCAACGAAATTGTCGATTTCTCCTTGGGGAAAACGACCGGTTGCAAGTGCCTTGACGAACCCACGAGCCTTCCCGCCCGTTTTCCAGAGACCACTCTGTTGAAAGATCACGTATAGTTCGGCGGGAGTTAAAACAGCTAAATGTGATTGTAAGGATTTCACAAATAGACGAATTCTCGCAAGCGTCCAAGTTGGCTGGCAGCCGGGACAGTTTCTAGACGAACGCGTTCGATACGCTGGTGAAGCTTGAAACTCATGTCCTTTTACGCATTGCCACCAGATCAGTGCGTTGCTTGCTGGCTTAACGTTCTCGACCGTTAGTCCATCGTTTCTCGTTGGGTGGAATTCTGCAGCGAGGTCTGGGTCGGTTGCGACGAGGTATGTTGTTGAGTCATCGAAGAAGTCCTTGTGAGCCAATTGAAGAGTGTTCGACAGCCGTTTCACATCAGGGTGCTTCGCGATGATAGAAACCAATTGATAGGGAGTCTCCACCGACAATCCGAGACCGGATTCTTGAAACAACTCCAACAAAACTTCTGCCGACACAGACGACTTTTCGCCATGCAGTAGTTCGGCACCCCAGTTGGCAATCCGCTTCACGTCGCGGACGCTTAGATTGAGATTCTCCACGTGAACATAAAGTCCTCGGTCAATTAAGATCGCCTCGTACAATGGCGAGAGATAACGCCCCGTGAGATGCGATTGAAACCACGTCTGTGAACTCATCTCTATCAGCTGGGGTACTGATAGTGGCTCACTTGAATTCTTCAGAAAGCCAAGAATCTCATCCCCACTGCGGTAAATGTCATTCGCGCGACGAAACCTACCGTCGTGCAAAACATCAGCGGTGTCATCAAGAAGCTCCTTGAGTTCGGTGGCGGATTCGAAACTGCCGCCCGTATCAATCTCGTCAAAGAAAAGCCCATTTACACCGGCCGCAATAAGCTGGCTCCCGATGTAGCCGGAAAGCCACCGTTTACCGATTAAACGGCATGCTGCGACGATTGCTAACGAATCAATCCCGGCGTTCAAAGCGGGTTCGATTGGTTCGACATGTTTCTTGGGGGCCTTGGCGAGCAGTTTGCAAAGAACGATGTTTCCATTTTCTTGCGGCAGTTCGCCTTTCTCTAATTGGTGTCGCAGCAGTCCTTCAAGCGACCGACGCTGTACACCGTCAAACAGACTAATCGTTTTATCGTTAATCTCGTATTCGTACTCGGCGATGATCGTCAGAAATCGAATCGTCGAACTTTCCTCGCAGTTCAAGAGCGTTGACGCGCGAGCCAACGACAATACTCCTTCGGACTTAAGTTCCGCGATCACGGGCTCTAAGAATCCCCTTGCTACAGAGGCGTAAGCAGAAGCATTCTCGACTGCTCGTTTTGCAAGCTGTCGCGCCCGCTCTCGTGAAAGTCCAATCCGGTCGCTCATTTCTTCGAGCGTCAATCCTTGCGCCCGAAGCATCAGCGCCTCAAAATCTCGGTCGCGCAGCGCGTCTTTGACCGCATCAATCAAGGCTCTTATTGTCTTGGGCCGGCCAGCTTCCCCAAATCGGTACTCGTCGAGTCCCAATTCTGCAAGCTTTTGCAACTCGCTCCTAAGGTCCCGGAGTGATCCCAACGAAAAATTCTCAACGCTTGTTGCGTCTTTCCATTCGCCGGTTGCCGCATCACGAAGTTGTGGACGCATCGCAAACGCGTGGACTTGCTTAATTGACTGCAGGCCGTGGTCATTCAAGAACTTTCTCAGGCGGGCGGGAAACTCAATCGGAATCCCATCCCAACGAATTTCCGGATCCGGAAGGTCAGCGAGAGAACAGCACACTTGCCGCTGATGCTGAGAAAGTCCTATGCGGCTCAAAACGCGAAGCTTTTGCCGAAGTTCATTTCGAGATGTGTTGCCGAAATTGTAGTGCCCCTCGGTGGTGATGGATTTGCCGTTCCGATTATCGCATCTGCCCAGCGACGCCAATTGGTCGAGTTGCTCCAGCGAATCTATCAAGTTCGCGTCGAGAAAATCCGCAACTCTCTTTGAGAAAGTCAGTGGGACATCGCGCCAGTGTAATTCCGTGCCAGCAAATCCGTGCAGGCAACTTGCATCGCCGTCCGATGAAGTGACTGTTGACAGGAGCATTTCGAGAGCAACGTAGTCGTCCGACTTGGCTCCGGCCAAGCGTTGAGAACTCGCTTGCTCGTCCACGAACGCTTGTATCGTCAACCTCCCGATGCTGGTCTCGGGCAACAGAACATCTGGTACAACTTCCGCAACCAATGCGTCTGGTTCAACCTCATCCAAAGCGCGATGCAAACGCTGCAGCGCCACTACGAGCATTATTTTTTTGTCACCCCATCCACTTTGATTCTCTAGCTCACGAGGCACCAAGCGAAACAAGTGGCTCGTATTGGCTATTGCGTGTTGCTTGAAAGTGTTGCGTAACAAGGAAGGAACGAAGATTAGTTCCCGACTCTTAGCGGCATCAGGTACAAAGTCCCCTGATGAATCATCCGGTTCTTCGCCGGAATAGATTCGAGCCTGTTCGATGGCATCAATGACCGCATCGACTCTCGCAACTCCAACGCCTTTGATTGAACGCACTGATTCCAAATCTAACGAGAGAAGATCGCCGACCGTCGAAACACTGAGTTGTTCCAATGTCGGTAGAATCAGCGGCGCAACGTTCAAAGCATCGTCGATTCGGTGACTTCGCTTTTCAGATCGCTCATTCATTCTAACTGGCTAAAAAGCAATTCTCTTTTTCTGTGTCGCACTCCATCGGAGTACGGGCGGCAGTAAATGATGCTGATGGCTTCGGTTTCGTTTGTGGGTTCTTCGGTGAATTGACGGAAACTGGTGACTAGTGTTTCGGCTCGCTGCTTG
>JAGQPC010000009.1 GCA_020426925.1 Planctomycetales bacterium
TGGCCACGCGATTGCCCGAAACGCTCATGCGTGGATCCCAACTGTGGACATAACGTTCGTCCGATTGCCGCAGCGCGCGGCGCGGGTCCGAAGACTTTTCGCCGAAATAATCCAGCACTTGCTGCTGACGACATTGTGACGTCGTCGCGAACTTGACGACGCGATCAAGCTTGCCAAAGTTCAGTTTCCGCCGTGCTTCGATTTCCGTAAAGTCGATATCGAGCTGATCAAATTCCAAATCGCGTCGAATCATCCTCACCGCTCGTCCGCGAAACGGCGGAACGTAATCAACGCATTCGAGCTTGGACGTGATCTCTCGCAATGATCGCGTGAACTTGACGATGTCCATCCCGATCATTCGGGCCAAATCGGGAGGTCGAAAATAAACCAGCTCGTGCCGCCGAGGACCGACAACGGATTCGATGGCTTTGGCAACTTTTCTGCGATTCTTTGCCTGTGGCGGAATCAGGTCTGCGATGGTCGGAATGTCAGTCGACAGCCGAACGGCCGCCATGTTTCGATTCGGCTCCAGGCGTTCAAGCACACCGCATTTTTCTAAGACGCGTTCACACGTGCCCACGCCATCGGATCCGATGCTCAGATTTGCTTCTTCTTTCAGCTCCTCCTGCGTTAATTCGATCGGATCGCCTTCGTGATATCGCAAAAACTCATACACGGCGTGGATCGTTTCCGGAGCAGGATTCGCGCTGTCGATGAAGAACTCTTGGATATATCGATCAGACGGCGAGTACAGCAACAAGCACTGCGACGGCTTGCCGTCTCGTCCCGCTCGACCAGCTTCCTGATAGTAGGCCTCCAGCGTGCCCGGAATGTTGTAGTGCACGACAAAGCGAACATCGGGTTTGTCGATCCCCATTCCGAACGCGTTGGTCGCCACAACAATGTCCGCTTTACCCGACATAAACGCGTCTTGGACTTTGCGTCGATCATCCATCGCCAAGCCCGCGTGGTAAACGACGACTTTGCGACCTAGCGGCATGCCAACCGATTCCGCAATTTCCTCGCAGCCTTTCCGAGTCGACGCGTAGATGACGCCACAACCTTCGTTTTCCTTTAGGAAGCTTTGTAGTGCCTCAATCTTGTCGCGAAACGACGCATGAGTTTGAACCGCGTATTGCAGGTTCGGACGAGCGAATCCGGCGATGAATGTTTTGGGCTCGTTCAGATCTAGCTGTACAACGACGTCTTTCCGAACGTCGTCAGTTGCGGTCGCTGTCAGCGCGATCGTCTGAGGCGAACCGATTTTTTTTCGAAACGTTCCCAGCTTCGCATAATCGTGCCGAAAGTCGTGGCCCCATTCGCTGATGCAATGAGCTTCATCGACAGCCAATAACTGCACCTTCGCTTGAACGAGTGCTTCTTGGAATCGAGGACTTCGAAACCGTTCTGGCGCGACGTACATTAGATCGAATTCGCCCGCCGCCAATTGATCGAGTCGCATGCTTTGGTCGGCGGAGTCCAACGTGCTGTTAATGAAACTCGCCGAAATACCTCGTTGCACAAGCGTGTCGACCTGGTCTTTCATCAGTGCGATCAGTGGAGACACAACCAGCGTCACGCCTTCTCGCATCAACGATGGCAACTGGTAACAGAGGCTTTTCCCTCCACCGGTTGGCATGATGCAAAGGCAATCGTGGCCGGAAAGAACGGCTTCGACGACGTCTCGTTGCCCCGGCCGGAACTCGCTAATCCCAAAGCGGTGCAAATAATCGTTCGGCTCGAGTGAGACGTTGGCCATAGCAACGACGATTCCTAAATCCTTTTTCGTCGAGTTGTAGAAATATCGCGATGCGGCAATATAGCAGAATCATTCGACGGGCAGAAAGCCGTTCAAATTACCGAGACGAGTTCGTCATTCATCCAACAGGTCACCGAATTCTTCTCGTAAACGCTGGAGAACTCGGGACCTCGCCTTGTAAACAGCCCAAACGCTGATGTTCATGCTCGCGGCGACATCGGCTGGAGCGTCTCCTTCCACCGTCGTTCGCCAAAAGCAAATCCAAGTCCGTCCTTCGAATTCACCCTGCACGATTTGAAGTGCCCGACGATAGAGCGAATCGACTTCACTGCGACCTTCGGCAGAATCTGTCGTCGGCGCCGATTCTGGTAACTGCTCGAGACCGATCTGCGCTGCCGTTCCTCCGGCGGCATGAATCTGTTTTTGTGCTTTGCGAAAGTGATCTCGCACTTTGTTTCTAGTGACCGAATAGAGCCAGCCCCGGAACGAATCGTTTTCATTGCGAACTCGAAACTGCACCAGCTTTTTCGTGAGCGACACGAACACGGCCTGCATCACATCCGACGCGTCGTCCGGTTGCAGGCCAGCCATTCGAGCCCACTGATACACCAGCGGACCATACAGCTTCGACAGCCGTTCCCACGCCGCGGGCTCGTTTGATTTGGCTCGCGACAAAAGACTGCTCGACGTTTTCGACGTAGAACGAATTTCGAAGTGTGACATCAGCTCGCCAGTTTGATTCTGGGCATGCGAAAAGTTCCACTATAAACAACGGCGTCCAAGTTTTTGTAGAACCGAACGAAACTCTATTTGGCATCAAGCCGTAGGCTCGGAACAAGCGGCGCGAACGTCCACCATTCCTTTCAGCTTGACGCCGCGCAGTTCCGGCGACCGAGAGTCTTCAATTAACGCAATCGTGCGCCCTACCTCTCATCCACCTGCTGCCTAATTCACCCTGCCGGAACAGCGCGGCATGAGCCCGAAATGCATAACCAAGCTGAAATGCCGCTTGTTCCGAGCCTACAATACCGGCGACACGCCGCGCAACTGCTAGCGGTTTCGCACTCACGCATTCCTCCCGAATTCTGTCGAGAGCCTAAACTACTGTCCGCCGATCGACCGAAACATTTTATTAGGTGCTTGCTATTTGCAAATTCTGCTCCTACCATTCGCAATATCACTAACTGCAAGCGATCACGCCATGACTTTCTGCGAAATTGTCATATTGAACCACGACTGCTCTTGTTGCTGTTGTATCTGCTGAACGCATCGTCGCGCGTGCCGCGGCCCTTGCGTTTCTTGTTTCATTTGGCGAACGGACTTCGTCATCCTCCGCTGAATGAGTCGCACGCCCACGCTAGATACGTTCGAGTTCAACGATGGCATCTGATATTCGACTTAAAGAACAGCTTCCAAACTTAACCGACCGCATTGTGCGTTCGTACAAAGAAATCGGGACGATCAACCATCTCGGCCACTCGCCGCTGCCGAGCGCCGAAGTGATTTCCTCGGTGCTCGACGATTTACGCGAGATCATTTTTCCAGGATACCGGCGCCGACAGGGCTTGCATCACGGTAACGTTGCATACTATGTCGGGAGCCTGATCGATGGACTGCACGACAAGTTGACGGCTCAACTTGGCCGAGCACTCCAACACGAAGCGCGAGTCCAAATCGAGGACGAAGATGATATTGATGAAGACGTCGACTACGAAGCGAAAGGCCAGGCTATTGCAGTGACCTTTTTGGAATCACTGCCGCGTCTTCGAGAAATCTTGGCCACTGATGTCGACGCTGCATACGATGGAGACCCCGCGTGCAAGAGTCACGACGAAATCGTATTTTGCTATCCCGGGCTTCAGGCGATCACGATCTATCGGCTGGCTCACGAACTGTACAACCTTGGCGTGCCGTTCATTCCCAGAATGATGACCGAACTGGCACACCACGAAACGGGAATCGACATTCATCCCGGTGCTCAAATCGGTAATTATTTCTTCATCGACCACGGAACCGGAGTGGTGATCGGCGAAACATGTGAGATCGGCGAGCGAGTCAAACTATATCAAGGTGTCACGCTGGGTGCGTTGAGTTTCGCGAAAGACAGTGACGGCAATCTCGTGCGAGGCATGAAACGCCACCCAACGATCGAAGACGGAGTCGTCATCTACGCCAGTGCAACTGTACTCGGTGGCAAGACAACAATCGGACACGATTCAGTGATAGGCTCTAGTGTCTGGCTAACAAAGAGCGTCGCGCCACACACCACCGTGATTCTGGAAAAGCCAAAACTGATCATGCGAGCCGACATCAAAGACGATGAAGATTCGGTTTCGTACGACATTTAAGTCAGCCAAACGATGTGACGTAGGCTCGGAACAAGCGGCGAAACGACCCTGCCACCTGTCAAAGCAAGACGCCGCGCAGTTCCGGCAGTCTGTCGCGACTAGGTCCAGGCAATGTGGGAATGTCACGCAAAACGCGTCAGCCAATGCACCGCCTTTGCCGGGACATTACGCTGCCGGAACAGCGCGGCACGAAATCAACCTAAAACCAAAGCGTTTCCGCCGCTCGTTCCGAGCCTACACGCCTACGCGAGAATCTCGGACATCGTGCCATTACTGTCAGCGTAGTTTTCGCGTTCAATTCCCAAACAGTGCAGATACGTGAGCCATAAATTGGCAAGCGGCGTTTCTGGCTTGCACTGCACGTGCTTGCCAAGTTTCAACGTACCACCGCCTCTGCCTGCTACAACGATCGGCAGGTCGTTGTATTGATGC
>JAGQPC010000102.1 GCA_020426925.1 Planctomycetales bacterium
AAGTCCCAGCAACAGCATGTTCAGCTTTGTGCATGACTTCAGCGGGGACGGACGGCCCGACATTCTGGTGCTGGGCCGAGTCCACATGCACGAAGCGTTTTGGTATCGCAACCCCGGCGACGGTTCGCAACACTGGCAGAAGCACTACGTTTTCGAACGCGTCAAAGGCGAATCGCCGACTCTGACAGACGTCACGGGCGATGGCAGACCGGAAATCGTGTGCCACTGGCAAGATCGCTGGGGATGGTTAGCTCCCAATTGGGAAAAGCCGCACGAGCCGTGGCAGTTCCATCCAATCGGACCGACTCGTGAGTGGCCTCAGTTTTATCACGGCACAGGAGCCGGCGATGTGAACGACGATGGGCTCACCGACATCATTATCAACGAAGGTTGGTTCCAGCATCCTGCAGACTCGCAAACGAAATGGCGATTTCACGAACAACGTTACTCGCCACTTCGCGGCGGTGCTCAGATGTACGCCGCGGACATCGATTTGGACGGTGACAACGACGTCGTGACGAGTCTACAGGGCCACGAATGGGGATTGGCCTGGTTCGAGCAAACCGCACAAAACGACGATGGCACAATCGCCTACACGCAACATACGATCATGGGCGACCGCGAACAGGAAGCCGAATTTGGCGTCGCGTTTTCGCAGCCTCATGCATTGGACGTTTGCGACGTCGATGGTGACGGGCGACAAGATATTGTCATCGGTAAGCGACGTTGGGCTCACGGGCCAACCGGTGATGTGGAGCCCAACGCTGCTCCTGTCGTTTACTGGTTCCACAATCAGTTGATCGATGGCAAGACGCACTTCACACCTCGATTGATTGACGACAACTCGGGTGTTGGAGTTCAAATCGCGACGGCCGATCTGAATCAAGACGGTATCAAAGATGTAATTACGGCGTCCAAGCTGGGCACTTTTGTTTTTCTCAGCAAGCGAAACTGAAGCATGATTAAACGGCCAGCTCCACTTTCTGTTCGTAGTCCCGCCTTCAGGCGGAACGTTCGTGAATTCCCGATTCCGCCTAAAGGCGGAACTACAAACCAGTTGCGTTCAATCTTTGCCAGAACACTGACGATCACGCTGGTGCTCATCGCATTACTGGCGTCGATCACATTCGCAGATGAGCCCGCGCAAAAGCCGTGGCCGTATTACACGCCGACCGCGATTCAACCGCCGGATCTCGCTGACTCGCGCGAAAACACCAACGAAGTCGATCGCTTTATCGTTCGTAAACTTGCTGAGCAAAATCTGTGGCCCGCGGAAGAAGCGTCAAAGCAAACGCTCGTGCGACGACTCTATTTCGATCTCATTGGTTTGCCTCCCAGCCCTTCGGAGATCGATGCGTTTTTGAACGACGATTCGTCTGACGCGTATGCAAAACTAGTCGATCGATTGCTCGACGACAAACGTTATGGCGAGCGATGGGCAAGACTGTGGCTGGATCTCGCTCGGTACGCAGACACCGCCGGCTACGAAGGTGATCCTGACTTGCCGCACGCGTGGCGATACCGAGACTACGTCATCGATGCATTCAACAACGACAAGCCGTACGACCAATTTATTCTGGAACAAATCGCGGGCGACGAGTTTTCCGAAATCATGGGTGCCGGCGAACTTCCTTTAACGCCTCCCGAACGCACGGTTGCGATGACGTTCCTCCGCTTGGCTCCGTTTACTGAACCTCGAGGCGACGAAACGCGACATGAAATGCTCAGCGAAATGACGTCGACGGTTGGCTCGGTGTTTCTGGGCCTGACTGTCGGCTGCGCAAAATGCCACGACCATAAACACGACGACATTCCAACGTCCGATTTCTACCGCATGAAAGCGTTCTTCGCGACCGTGCAAATCCCGCCTCCAGAACGTGGTGACGCCTACCAAATCGGCGGACCACTCGATGCCGACTTTTACCGCCCGAATGAAAAAGCCTGGGCGAAACGGCGTCGCGACGAAATTGAAACCGAAGCAAAAAACAGCGATACGCTCGCACGCGAACTCAAGCAAGCAATTGCGAAACGAATTGGATTGGAACCAGCACAGCAATCGGGAATCGCGATCCAGTCGATGACGAAAGCGGGCAACCACTACGTATTCCAGCATCGCTCCGTCACCGACGGGAAGCTTCACTGGGCGGTCATTCAATCAAATAAAGACGAGTGGTCTCTGCAGACGGATGGAGAGACTTCGGCACTCGGGACGTTGTCCGGAAGCAACCAAGGCCATTGGTTGGGTGATATCGCCACGCCGACGCATATCTCCATCGGACAGCACACCAACGGAACGGGCAGCCCAACCGGCAATCAACATCAAGGTGCGTTCACAGACGTGCTCGTTTATGACCACCCTCTTTCGAAAGAAGAGAGAGAGCACATCCGCCGTTACGTCGATGCGAAGCTTGCAAACGATTCGAGTGCTCATCGACTCGTTCCGATGTCCGGCTTGCGGTTTTGGCTGGACGCAGCAGACGTTGACGCAAACTCAGAAACTCAAAATCCAAAATCAGATTCCCAAGTCGCTTCGTGGACCGACAAGGTCAACAACATCAAGCTCGTCCAGAAAGACCCCAACTTACAGCCCAAGATTTCGGCCATTGCCTATGGCCCGACCGCCATCCAATTCGACAGTGATTTCTTGATCGCGGATGGGCTTTCTGACTTGCCGATGTTCAACGACGAACAAGGATCCGTCGTCATCGTCTTCACTTCGACCAATTCGGGCGAAGGCTACGGATTGGAAGTTGGCGGAGGCGGCGAGTTCATTTCGACAGCGATCAATCCTAGTGTCAAACAGAACGATCCGATCGACGATCTGATCCGCGATCGCGATCCACGGATCACAAAAGCAGAACGCCAACAGCTCGAATACCTTTCGAACCGAAAGCAGTTCGTCAAACAGCATCTGAAACGGCTTCAGCCGGTCGCGATGTCTCTGCGGCATTCGTTCGGGCCGCCGTACGAACCTGGCGTGCCGACGTCTCACGTCATGGTTCGGGGCGAATACGATAACCTCGGCGAAGTTGTCGAGCCTGGCTTTCTAAGTGCCATCACTGGCAACCAAGACGCGGCGGCAATTCGGCTCGATCCATTCAAGCGTTGGCCGACACGTAGTCGCCGGATGGCGTTGGCGAAATGGATTGCGAGTGCCAAAAACCCGATGACTGCTCGAGTGATGGTCAACAGGCTGTGGTACTGGCATTTCGGCCAAGGTATCGTGCAAACGCCCAGCGACTTTGGCCATCTGTCGGGCGGGCCTTCGCATCGAAAACTGCTCGACTGGCTAGCGCGCAAATTCGTGGAAAGCAAATGGAGCATAAAAGCGATCCATCGTCTGATCGTCAATTCGGCGACGTATCGGCAGCGATCGAACATTCAAAACAGCAAAGCTAACAACATCGACCCAGACAACCGCCTACTTTGGAAATTCAACCGCCAGCGTTTGAATGCCGAGGCCATTCGTGATGCGGTTCTCGCTGTCAGCGGTCGACTGAACCCAGAACAGTTTGGCCTGCCAATTTTTCCGCCACTCCCAGGTGATGTCGCGGAAAAAGTCAAATACAGCAAAAGCAAGTGGGACACTCAATACGGTCCCGAAGGACGAAAGCGGAGCATTTACATATACCAGCAGCGGACGCTCACGATGCCGTTCATGCAATCGTTTGACGCGCTCGTTTGCGATGAATCGCGACCGCGACGTCGGACCTCTGTAACACCGCTCCAGGCACTGGCGATGTACAACGGCGAATTCGTAAACGCCGAAACTATTCACTTTGCGAATCGAGTCCGCGCAGAAGCGAGCGATGATCCAGTCGACCAGGTACAGCATGCGTTTAAGTTAGCATTCGGCCGTCAGCCAACCGATGCAGAGCGCAGTCGCATGATGGATCTTATGCATGACACATCCAATGCCAAGCCGTTGGAGTCGATTTGTCGAGTGCTGTACAATGCGAACGAGTTTGTGTACGTCGACTGACCGAGCGGTATTGGTCACCGTACAAGTTTTAGGTCAGTGAATTCACCCTCCCTGGGGAGGGTCAAAAACGAGCTGGCGAGTTTTTGGGGAGGGGAGAATCGGCGGTTGCGTTGTAAAACCACTGAGAGCAGCCCCTCCCCGAAGCTTCGTTCCTCAGCTTCGACCCTCCCGAGGGAGGGTGAAGCGATAAACCGTGAGGCGAGACGAAAAAAGGCGATGAAATGAATAACAACACATTCCATTCCCGCCGAGACGTTCTCTGCCGATCCTTCAATGGAATCGGCGCGATGGCGTTGAGTGGCCTGATGGCGAATGAAGCAAATGCCGACGCTCAAACTCCACTCTCGCCGAAGCAACCGCATTTGCCCCGCAAAGCTAAACACTGCATTTTCCTGTTTATGCAGGGCGGCGTGAGTCAGATGGACTCGTTCGAATACAAGCCGATTCTGAACGAATTGCATGGTAAACCGATCCCTGATGTCCCGCACATCACCGGCGAGCTACAGGGGCGATTGTCGTTTCCTCATGCATGCGTCGGAAGTGAATTCTCTTTCAAGCGATATGGCGAATCGGGCCGTTACGTTTCTGAGCTGTTTCCGAACTTGGCCAAGCACGTCGACGACCTGGCATTCATTCACGGGATTAAAACCGACAATCAGAATCATGGACCTTCGACGCTGCATGTGACAACAGGTAGTCAGTTTCCCGGCAGTCCATCGGTCGGCTCGTGGGTGAATTATGGACTCGGCAGTGAAAACCAAAATATGCCGGGGTATGTTGTGATCCAAGATCCGCGTGGAGCACCCGTCAACGGCGCGGCCGTATGGGCGAACGGCTACCTTCCCGCCGCTTATCAAGGAACATTGCTGCGAGCACAAGGAACGCCGATCCTCAACTTGGATCGTCCCGAAGGAATCACTGCTCAGCAGCAGCGGACCGAATTCGATGCACTGCGATGGCTCAATCAGGAACACCTCGCGACACGTCCGCAAGCAAGCGAACTTGAAGCGAGAATCGGCAGCTACGAATTGGCGTTTCGCATGCAAACGACGGCTCCAGAATTAGTCGACATTGCCAACGAACCAGAACACGTTCGTGAAATGTACGGATTGAACGACGGAGCGACGTCGGGATTCGGGCGGCAATGTTTACTTGCTCGGCGTTTCGTTGAAGCGGGAGTCCGTTACACGTTGTTGATTCATGGGGTGCAAATTAGTCGCGACAGCTGGGACGACCATGGCGACGTCGCCGGAGGAATGCGGAAACACTCTCGCGAAGTCGACAAGCCGATCGCCGGACTGCTCGCTGACCTAAAGCAGCGAGGTCTCCTAGATGAAACGCTTGTCGTCTGGGCGTCCGAAATGGGCCGCACTCCGTTCCGCAACGGTGGTCTCGGCAAGAATCCAGGTCGAGAGCACAACTCGCACGCGCTAACTATGTGGATGGCCGGCGGAAATGTTGCCGGAGGAGCAACCGCAGGTGAAACCGACGAATTCAGCTTGCAGTCGATCGGCGACCCGATCCCGATCCGAGACGTTCATGCGACGATTTTGGATCTGATGGGCCTGGACGACGATCAGCTGCGCTATTTGCACGCGGGTCGGCAGCGTCAACTAACCGATATCGGCGGGTATGTCCTGGACGAAATAATCGTATGAGACAAGCGTTACGATGGCGTGACAATCAGTTGGTACTCACATCACTTCACCCTCCCTCGGGAGGGTGAAGGCAAAAAAACAAGGCTTCGGAGAGTGTTTTTTGCAGTGGATTTCGGGCCATAGCCGCTGCTAGCTCGCCCCTCCCCGGAAACTCGCAAGCTCGTTTCCGACCCTCCCGAAGGAGGGTGAAGTGCAAATCAGCCGTTAACCAAACACCGATTCACCACTGCTCAACTTCCTATTCGCATTCAACCGCAAATTTCGTTTACAATTACGACTCCATACCCACCCCACAAACTCCCACCAATCATGTCGAGGGAAAACATGTCTAAAGCAACTCGTCGAGGTTTCTTGAAAACCTCATCTGCCGTTGGCGCCACGTTCCTGATCACCGGAACGAAAGCAACCGCAAACATCAAAGGCGCAAACGACCGAGTGCGGATTGCAATCGCCGGATTGAACGGTCGAGGAAAAAGCCACATTGACGGTTTCCTTGGACAGGAAAATGTCGAAATCGCATACGTTATCGACCCGGACAAAAACGTTCTCGCCAACACCGCAAAGCGAGTTGTGGAAAAGTCGAAGGGACAATCCACTCCGAAAGCAATTTCCGATGTTCGCGAAGCACTCGAAGACAAAAACGTCGACTGCCTAACCGTCGCGACGCCAAACCACTGGCACTCGCTAATGACGATCTGGGGAGCTCAGCATGGCAAGCACGTCTACGTTGAAAAGCCAATGAGCCACGATGTTGCGGAAGGTCGAGTCGCAGTTGAAGCTCAAAAGCGATATGGCGTCGTCATTCAACACGGAACGCAACGACGAAGCGATGCCGGAATCGCAGGCCTGCACGAAGCACTGCACACGGGCAAACTGCCTCGCTTGAAAATCGCTTACGGCTACTGCTGCAAGCCACGCGGCAGCATTGGCCACAAGCCGGTCGGGCCGCCTCCAAGTAATCTCGATTGGGACATGTGGAAAGGACCGGCTGTCATCGACGACTACCATGCCAACTACGTGCACTACAACTGGCACTGGTTCTGG
>JAGQPC010000103.1 GCA_020426925.1 Planctomycetales bacterium
TTAATCCCGGAATTAAATGCGGCTGATCTAGGAAGGGACGCGGAGGTTCGGCCTTTGTTTCTGATTGTTGCGTGAGAATCAGCGCGAACACGAAGATCGGAATGAGAGTTCGAAATTGCATTTTCATGTGTCCAATTTGGAAGTAAGTAGATGGTCCTACTTTTTGCAAAAGATCTGGATGCAACTCGCATGTTGTTGACCATCTACGCAAGCGGTAGCACGCGGCCATCTGAAACCGGCAATGGACGACCGAGATTGTCGTGGATGATTGCTTGTGGTGAGAGACCCATGGCGTTGAATATCGTGGCGTGAATGTCGGCCGGGCCACAAGGGCTCGTTGCTGGAAACGCGCCGTTGCGATCACTGCTGCCATAAACTTGGCCTCCGCGAATTCCACCGCCAGCTAACACGACCGAGTAGACGTTTGGATAATGATCACGCCCTGCGGCACCGTTAATTCGCGGAGTGCGTCCGAAGTCTGTCAGCACAGCAACGAGCGTCTCTTCGAGTGTTCCGCGGTCGGCAAGGTCCGCCAGTAACGCTGAAACACCTCGATCGAAAACGGGCAGCAGACGTTTTCGCAACCGATTGAAATTGTCGGCGTGCGTGTCCCACATGTCGCCTTGTCCGCCATTCAAATCGCCAGCGGCGAGACAAACCTGAACGACGGGAACGTTGGCTTCGGTCAGGCGCCTCGCCAAAAGCAGACTCTGGCCTCCCAGATGTTCTCCGTATGATTCGCGAATCTTTTTGTCTTCTCGATCAAGATCGTAAGCGTTCCGGACAGCAGTACCGAGCAACATTTCTTTCGCGATCAGTCCGAAGTGATCATGTTCTGCAAAGTCCGTTTGGTCGCCCACGCGATGTTGCAGAGTTTGCAGCAAACGATGTCGACGATCGACCTGGCCAACGTCGACGTCTTTCAGATGCAAAACTGGCGATCCCAATGTTCGCGAAACACCTCCGAACGGCGTTCCGCCTTGCGTGCGCATCACAACTGGGTCGTATTTTGCGCCGAGCCATCCACCATATTCGCCGGCTTGCAGCGTTCCGTTATCGACCATCGGATAAGGAACGCGAACCGCTGCCGGAATGCCTGGCTGCGCGGGGCGAAGTTTCGCAATCATTGCGGCGAGCGTCGGCCAATCGTTTCGCATCGGCGGAATGTTGCCAGCTCGCGGCGGTTTGTGTCCGGTAAGATTCCAGTACATGCCTCGGCCGTGCGCCGAGTCATCGTGATGGATCGAACGAATGATTGCTACCTTTTCCGTGTGCTTTGCAATCAGCGGCAAATGTTCGCTGATGTGCAGACCTGGCGTGGCGGTGGAGATCGTGGAAAACTCGCCACGGATTTCAACGGGAGCGTTGGGCTTTGGATCGAAAGACTCGTGATGACTGATTCCGCCCCAGCAGTAGACGATGATGCAGGACTTCGCTTTTTTGGCTGGCGTGTTGGTTGACGCGGCTGAAGCGTCAGTTGCTTTCAGAAATTGCGGAAGCGAAATTCCGCACATGCCAACTGAAGTGGCCAGCATCCTGCGACGGCTCAGTTTGCGGTAAATGGTAGGCGGAAACATGCGGCTTCTCC
This sequence comes from Planctomycetales bacterium, assembly GCA_020426925.1. Classification (GTDB taxonomy): domain Bacteria; phylum Planctomycetota; class Planctomycetia; order Pirellulales; family Pirellulaceae; genus JAGQPC01. Next base: position 1,589 of record JAGQPC010000103.1, read on the forward strand.
ACGCAGTGCGTTGGGCGGGACACGTAAGATAACGACTTTTCTGCGCCCATTGCAAGTTTTCGCCAATCTCAGCCGCTTTGCCCCGCGTTGATGGGGATTCGCGTTCTGCTATGATCGACGATTCGTCGTTTGGTGGGCGACAATTCCCGCCGAAGCTCACAATTCACGCGTTTTAGATTGAGATCGATTTTATGTCGCACGGTCGTCCGCACGCCGCACCTGCTGTTGAAAACTCGCTTTCCGCTGGCGATGGCTGGCACTGCAGCCATTTCTATTATCGTTTTAACCGAGCAGCTTTGTCGCAACTTTCCGCTGATTCGAAATCGCGTGGTGTTGCCGCCGCTGTCGCAGTTCTCGATCCGAAAGCGGACAACGCTACGGAGAGGCTGCAGACGTCAATCGTCAGTGGGCACAAAGCGGACTTTGGCGTGATGATCATGGATCCGAATCCACTCAAAATCGATTCGGTTCATCAGCGTCTGATGAATACCGAGCTTGGTCCGGCGCTCGAACCGACATACTCGTTCGTTTCGATCAGCGAGATCTCGGAATACGTTCCCACCATTGAACAGTACTCTCAGCGACTCGTCGATGACGGCGAAGAGGAAGGAAGTGATTCGTTCAATGCGAAGCTAGACGCATACAAACGCCGAGAACCGATCATGCGATATGAAAGGCTAACTCCCGATTTCCCTGACTTCCCGGCGATGTGTTTCTATCCGATGAACAAAAAACGCAAAGTCGGAGAAAACTGGTTCACTCTGCCGTTCGACGAACGTAACCGGATGATGAACGAACATGCTCGCAGCGGAATGGCATATGCTGGCCGCATCAAGCAGTTGATCACTGTTGGCGTTGGGATCGAAGACTGGGAATGGGGCGTAACGCTCTGGGGAGCCAACCCGCAGTTACTGACCGACATCGTCTACAAAATGCGGTTTGACGAAGCCAGCGCCCGCTACGGAGAATTCGGTCCGTTCTACACCAGCTACGTCTCGACTGCTGAGGACATGTTTAAACATTGTCTATCCTAGATTGGGATTATACGTCTGGTCTAATCGGGATAGCTAATCAGATAGTAACAAGTCTTGTCACGTGCACCGCGAATCTGAATGATTCCATTTTTGACAGGCAGCGTTTTGCCTGTTTTGCACCCGTCGTGGTCGAGCACGTGAACAGTTGCCTTGTTGCCTCGAGGAATTTGAATGTCAGCGGCAATGGGCTCCATCACGATCGGTGCGTGACCTTTCGCAGCAAGTACGCGATCACCGAGGACCTTTTGTCCCGTGTTACGTGCTCGAGCAATCCCCACAATAAGAAGAGATCGCGCCGAATCGATCTTCTGATCGTGTTCACGAGCCGTCACGTAAACAGCTCCAAAGCGGCATTTCGGCGTAATCGTTACGTCATCGAGTTCGCAAATCTTTCCATCTGCGAAACCAACGACAGCTTGCGTCGCAGGAGTGTTAATGGTGACGTACCCATCTAGGTTCGCCTGGCCTTCGTACCATCGCAGCTGGTTCGTGGACGAGACTACCGCACCGTCGCGAACATAGGAACTGACATTAAACTGTGGCGTCGTCCGGTATTCGTCTGTGAATTTAACGACGTTCCTTCCTACAGCCAACGCGCGAGCGGGAACTTTGTCGCTATCGAATGTCTTGACATCACCTTCTTGGGTAACTTTGTCGGTGAAACCAATGTTACCTTTTGCCAGCGAAGGCATATGCACATACCTGGGAATGGGGATCGCCGACTCTTCGACATCACCACGGAGGACTTGACGAGCGACCGCTGGAAATAGCCCGATGACGTTTGGTGCAGTCGCGTTCCATGTTCCGTCTAATTGGTCGCTGAAGCTGCCGTTGTCTTTGTTTTGAAATAGGTAAGACACATCCCAGCCATTCAGACCCATTCCATAGGCGGCGACGAGCGCTGGTCCTTCTACTCCCCATTCGTTTGGCAAGACGTGGATCCATTCAGAAAGCATGAACGGCCGGTCGGCAACTTGCTGCATGCCTACGGATAACATTCCCGATCCTGCGGCCGCCAGTAATGTAGAGTTCTTGATCATCTCGCCGCGGCCGCCTCCAAAGTAATTGTGGCGGTCGATCAACCCAATCCGCCGATCGGAGTGCAGGTTGTAGTAGTGGCTGAAAGCTCGGCCCGCTTGCCAATTGGAAGAAAGGATCTCGCCGTCGTATCCGGCTTTTCGGATTGAATCGACGTAGTGGTCGTAGAATTCGTTTTGAACTTCGTAGAGAAACAGCATCGTGTCCATTAGTCGCCGCTTCTTCGATGACTGCGAACCCGCAAGCTGAGTCGGATCGTAAAACCATGGATTGCCCACCGGAACGATGGTGTTTTGCTCCCAACTTTCGTCACGAAAACCTTCTCTTGCGAAGGCGTCCAGCGAACGCCTTCCCCACGACTGCAACAGAGCCTGTTTGCCAACGTAGCGCTGCTTGAGCCACTTACAAAACTGACTGGCAGCGCGACGTCTTACCGTTGGGATCTTCCCCAATTTGTCCATCGTTGTGTGGAAGAAAATGCTGTCTTCGTTGAAAAGCTCAACAACCGCCACTGCCGGATCTTCGGCATACGTCAATCCTGTGTACGGATTTTTGTGTTGCAGGATCCGGACGATTTGCTCGATTTGCAGGTCCTGGAGCTCCCGAAGAAAATAGATGCTGCCGCCTCCCGTTTTCACGCGGTCATGACTGCGTTCCAATGAGCCAAATTCTGCCATATACGGAACGTCGCTTCGTTGCTTCTCCCCGAGGCCAACATGAAACGTCGGTGAAAGCTTCACATAGATTCCGTGCTTTTTCAGCTGAGCAACAAAATAGTCCATTCGGTCTAGAGCGTCTTCATTGAAGTCCACGAAGCTATCATCGGCCTGAATGCCTGCCCAGCGAGGACCGTCAGCGTATTTGTGCAAGCGGACAGAATTGATCCCCATCTTTGCATAGAAAGCAGCTCGACGGTTAGCGAGTTCTTTCTGTGGAGCACACTGTGCGTAGCACACATTCAGCCCCCATAGCTTGATGGGCTGTCCATTGTAGATCAGTTCATCGTTTTTACTGACGATTCGGCCGTGCTTGCCCGCTGGCTTTTCCAACCAGTCGGCCATCGATATCTCATTGGGCTTCGCATGATCGCCACTCGACTGAAAGGTGTACCACTGCTCAACATCGGTATCCGGCGGAACTTGGTTTGAGGTGTCGTGCGTTCGCGATTTTGGCGTGTCGATCGATTTCTCGGCGCGCGGCGGTTCGTTGGCACTGGTCGACTTTTCAGGCACAACAACGTGCAGCAACAGCGGCGCCAGAACTAGGGAGCCAGTCAGTACGAGAATTGTCGTTGCCAAATTGCGAACGGTAAACATGTTGTGGCTTCTCCATCTGAAAGCAACTTTCGAGGCATTGCCCGAAAAGGCGGATCCCGGCTTCAGTTTCCACGCTGTGCCAAATTGACGATCCTTAAGCATACGTCATTCCGGGTAACTCATT
>JAGQPC010000104.1 GCA_020426925.1 Planctomycetales bacterium
GAATATTGTTCTTCGGCCTCACGCAATCGGTTATCACCCGCAAAAGAGTTTCCAAGCAACGCTTTGAGCGACCCGTCTTTCGGATACCGGTCTACGAGTCGCTGCAATTGCGCAATGGCGGATTCCCACTCTTTGTCGGCGATCAATTGATAGACGGGAAGCAAGTCGTCTTCGGCTGAGCGCGATTGTTGCGGAATCGTCGCCATCAATTGTTCCGCACGATCGGCACGTCGGTTGAGTTCGTTCGCTTGCTGCGATCGTTCTGCCAGACGCCGCCTCGCGTGAGCGCTCAAATAGAGATGCTCAGCGACACACTGGAAGACCGCATCGCGATTTAGAGTTGTGGTTGGAGCGATTTCTAATCGTTCGCCGTCTTCGGATTCATCAACAAACGGTTTGATCGCGGCATCGGACTGGGTGGCTGCTTGCTGAAGCAACGTTTCGTCGAAGAATGGAATGTTCGCCAGGACTCTGATGTCAGCGAGTTCGGACTGAGCGTCGAAAAGATCCGATGACTGCTGCAACGCATGGTCGCGATGAGCACGAACAATAAACATAGTCGCAATCAAGCAAACGATCATTGCAAATAAACCGGTTGCGAGTCGCGGGTTCCGTCGCTTCCATTTCGACAGTCGCTCGGGCATCGGGTTCGCGACGTGCTGCAGAGGCCGGTCGTGCAGATGATTCACGAGATCGTCGCAGACGTCTCCCATGGATTGATAACGGTCGTCAGGCGATGGCGCCAACAAACGGTCGATCACGTTGCTGATACTGACCGGGACCTCCGGTGCGAGTGCTTTGACCGATGTTGGCGCCGTTCGTCGATCAGAAATCATCTTTTCGATGTTCGGCGAAAGTTTCGGGCCAATGATTTGATGCGGCGTCTGTCCTGTCAGCAACTCGTAGAAAACGGCGCCGTAGGAATAGATGTCGGCCGATTCCGGAATCGTACTGCCATCGTTGATCGCAGAAAGATGCTCAGGAGCTAAGTACGGAAGAGTGCCTCCAACCAGTGAGCGTTTCGCCTGATCGACTGTAACTTCGGCGGACAAATTGAAATCCAAAAGCATCGCGACGCCGTGGTCAGCGATCAAGATGTTTGCCGGCTTGATGTCGCAGTGGACGACGTTTTGAGCATGAGCGTGCTCGAGGCCCCGCGCAACGTCAAGCATGAGGCGGACGCACGCGTCGACGTAATTCGACTTTCGCAACGACGAAAAAGTCCCGGTGTTGTCGTTGTTTAGCTCGTTCTTGTCCGTCGAAGATCGCTGTCGCTGCTGAATTGCATCTGCAATCAGACGGCCCGATCGGAGTTCGCGGTTTCGGGCTTGCAATGAGCACTCGCTCAGAACGTCGTGTAAAGTGCACGGGCCGAAGTCGGGCATACAGAGTCCGAAAATGCCGCGATCCTTGTGAACCGAATAGACCGGAACGATGTTCGTGTGCTGAAGCTTTGCCAGCAACCGAGGTTCAACGTCCGTGCCTTCCGCGGCTGTGAGCTTCAGCACAACATCGCGTTCGGCCAATTCAGGTTGTGTCGCAAGAAACACTCGGGCGAACGCTCCCTTGCCAAGTTCTTTTCGCAGCCGGAATCTGTCGAACGTGTCACCCGCCTTTAGCGTCGGGACGCCGTGGGAGGTCGCTGGCGTCTCGCCTGACACGACGGTTGACTGATCTTTCGATTTGTTCGCGACAGTGGAATTATTGACGTCGGGCCAGTTGTGCGTGTCAATCGAATACTGCCGACTGTACTCACGGGCATCAATCGCATGTCCCGCAAGCCTACGTGTGCGGAATTCTTCAAACGCAAGTTGTCCGAGGTGCTGGCGGTTGTTTAGTACACTTGGAAAACGCCGTTGATATTCATGCAGCGATGTTGGATTGCCGTTCTGCCAACCGTATTGCAAGTCGACTCGCAGTAGCTCGGTTGCGATCGCGCAGAAATGAGACTCGTTCGGCGGTGGAAAAAAATCGGCGACATCGACGGCCGGCGATGTTCGTCGCGCACGTTCGAAGCGATCGATGATTTCGTCGAATTCGTCGTCGAAGTGACTCATGATCTATTCTTCGTATACTTGCTCGGCCAACGATTCGCGAAATTGGCGCAGTGTTCGCTCGACGGTTCGTGTGCAACGATCGGTTTCTTCCGCGATCTCGGTTACTCCGTACCCTTGGATTCGCATTTCGATCATTTGCTTCTTGTCAGACGGCAATGCTTCGAGCAGTTCGTCGATCGACATCTGTAATGTCATGAGCGCGTCCGATTCGTGGCTTTCCGCGTTCGACGATTCGATCGATTCAGTTGCTCCGACATCTCGCCGTTTTCGACGATGCATTTTTCCGAGGCGACGAACTTTGTTTAACGCGATAACAAGGAATAGACTCCAGATTTCATCGCCAGGCGGAACGTCAAAATATCCTTCCGATGCTCGGCGAAAGAATGTTCGAAACACCGACTGCACGACGTCGTCGGCATCGAATCGAGCCGCGAGGTTCTGAGACGTTTGGGATACCGCGACATTCCGCAGTCGATTCGCGTACTTTACATACAGCGCCGTAGCGGCATCGTCGTCGCCCTTTCGATAGCGACCGAGTAACGTCGAGTCAGAAGATTGCATTTCGTCGTTCAAGTCACAGCCTCGTTGCGTTGCGTCGTAAACGGAAGTACCGCTAAGCCACTGAATCCGACAGGACTTGTGGCAAAAAGACTGACAATACTGCCGTCTTGTTAGTTTATTCGTAGTAACGACTTACGACAAATTTGGGGCTCGCCTGTTTGAGAGATTGTCAATAAACCGCCCTTCGATGTTAAGCAGTCTTTCCACGAGAGGGGCCATTCGCTACCCGGCAAAGGGGAGGTCGGCCTTGCTCGAACGTTTCGTTGCCCAGGCATCCATCAGATTTTTGGGAGAATCGATGTCGGAAAACCTCTGCCCAAGGAACTGCACTCGATGAAGCGGGAGCCGGAGCAGCTTGTTCTCTTCCACAACCAGTTCAGATTGTCTCTTCCAAAGAACTAGAGGTACCCAAAATGTCGAAATCTCGAAAGCCATCGCTATTTGAACTTCTCGAAAACAAACGCCTCTTGGCGGCAGATGTGGTCGCGTTTGACTCGGCGGCCTGCGAAATCGCGGCCGCTGACCCAGGCAAGCACGGTGAAATGGAATGGGAATTCAAAGTCACGAATCAAGACGGCGTAAAGGCTGAAGTCGGAGTTGAAGTGGAATGCGAACGCGGCGTCGCCGAAATCGAAATTGAAGTCGAGCTAGAACACGCCGAACCTGGCTCTGTTCACGACGTGACTGTCGACGGGCAAGTTGTCGGTCAAATCAAAGTTGACGATGAAGGCGAGGGAGAGCTGAAATTGGAATCAGATTCTCGCAACATACCAAATCTTAGTGCCGATTCGACGATCGCTATCGGCGATGTACTTGAAGTCTCGATGAGTGATCTCACTGGCGACGTCGAGGATGCCGATGAGGGTGACGACGATGAGCTAGATCACGATTCAGACGACGATGATCGCGATTCAGATGATGACTTGGATGATGACTTGGATGACGATTCGGATGACGACGCAGACACAGGAGGGGATGACCAAGGAACTGTAGCTGGCGCCGCAACCGCAGAAGGCGAGACCGAAAACGCTGACACATCAGACGATGATTCAGACGATGATTCAGACGATGATTCAGACGATGATTCAGACGATGATTCAGATGATGATTCAGATGATGATTCAGATGATGATTCAGATGATGATTCAGATGATGATTCAGATGACGACTCAGATGACGACGATGCCCGCGGATCGAACGACAGTGACTCAGACGACGATGATGAATCAGACGATGACGGACGTGAAGATGGGGACCACGAAGGCGATGACAACGAGTCGGAAACGACGTATATCGCTAGATTGACCGGAGATGGATCGGCGACTGGCAAGGTTGAACTCGAGATGGAAGCCGAACACGGTGAAACGGAAATGGAGCTGGAGATCGAGGTTGATGGAGCAGAGCCAGGTTCCGTTCATGAAGTCCTAGTCGATGGCGTCTCGGTTGGCACGATCGAAATCGGTGACACGGGCAGCGGCAAATTAGAACTGTCCAGCGAGCAGGGTGACGAATTCAATGTGAGCGGCCAATCGACAGTCGAAATTGGTTCCATCCTGAGCGGACAGCTTGCCGACATCGGCGACGCAGCCGATGTGAATGGCGACGATGTGCTAGACACCGAAGACGTCGATATGGTATTCGCTGCGGTCCGAGCAGCGGCGACTGATCCCGTCTACGATATCGATCGGAGTGGTACCGTTGACAAAGGTGATGCCGAAACGTTGCTGGACATCATGGACGCTCAACCAGGCGACGCGAATCTGGACGGTGTGTTCGATTCGTCGGACTTGGTTGCTATCTTCACCGCGGCGCAATTTGAAGACGGCTTCGTTGGCAATTCGACTTGGGCGACTGGCGACTGGAACGGCGACGGTGAATGCGACACCTCCGATTTGGTCTACGCGTTCCAATTCGGTCGCTACGTCTGATCACTGAGAACCCGATCGATAGCGTTGTGATTGGCTGAAGCGAAAAATCGCGGGAAGAATTCCTTGATCTTGTCGCGGCGCAAAACCGCCACCCTGGTAGTCATTCATCGCATGATTTGCCAATCGACATTTCCGCCAGCGTGCCTGCTTTCCCCAAAGTCGGCACGCTGTTTCTATTCACAAATGCGTTTGAGCCCGTGAAAAGTCGGTATATGTTAGTGGCGGATTCCGCAAACAAGTTTCACATCAATGAAATCCGTTGCGTAATTGCTGTTTTAACGCGTGGTAAGTTGGGTTACTTTACGCAAGATGTCGCAAACCCGCCATTGAGTGTGCGGGTGAAGGACCAGCAACGACTTGAAAGAACACAAGAATGGAGCACACCTATGTCGTCAAATTCAGAGTACGTCGTTTCAGACGCAAGTTTGCTGGGCGAGTTCGAATGTCCCGCGATATGCATGAATCGATTGCTCAGTCTGATGGATCGGTATTCTTTTGAGTTCTGCGATTCGCATCCCGAGCTTTCTGAGGCAATCAACAGTTGCGCAGACGTTCTGCAGGGTGTTGTTCGAGAAGTGCATGGAGTCGACATCCGCCGAATCAAACACGATGAAGAGGACGCGACCGGCGCCCCTCGCGCGACGACGGCCTTGAATTCGCTTCATGAGTTAATGCGAGCTCACACAGACCGTCACGAACGGAGTCCACGCGATCTCCAAGAAACCTTGCGATTAGTATCTTCCGGACTCTATCTGTTAAAAGTGGAAGCGGAAACAAACGGTTTTACCGATGCCGCGAAAGCTGTTCTGTCAGAAGTGCTCGACGAGCTCGTTCCGCAGTCGCAAGAATCCGAAAGCAGCGACAAGGTCGCTCCGAGCCGACAAGCATGATTCTCGATGGTGGAAGTTGCTAAGCTTCCCTGCGTTCACCTGTGTTCAAGGGATCTTTAGCAAGATCCACTACGGGAAACTACTCATCGGACAATGAGGGCTTGGCTGGTTACCGCGAGATTACGGTTCCCTTGATCCAGTCGCGGCTGAATGTTGCGTAGCGGATGCTCTTGCCCGGTTGTTCATCGTTGAGCGGTAGGTTGATGAAGTAGCTGTAGGTCACGTGGAAGTTGCCGTCCGTTCCTTCGATGATGGACGGATAATGGAACGACCCTTCACCTTCGTTTCGCTTTTCAAGATGGCGAGTCCACTTCCACGTGTGGCCTTCGTCTTCTGAAAGCGAAACCGCCAGAGAGTGCCGACCAGACGGCATGTCGTTGTAAATACAAAGCCAGTCACCGTTTTCCGCTCGCATCAATTCCAGTCCCGAGCCAGGATTGCTGAGTTGCGGATGATCTGTGACTTTACTCCAAGTTTCGCCTCGATCACGAGATTCGGAAACATGGACTTTTTTAGGAGCGGGCCCGTTGTCTCGCATGTAGGCCACGATGGTGCCATCCGCGCGGCGGGCAAAACTTGGCTGGATGTTCCCGCCGCCAACAATCGGTTCGCTGTAATGCCACGTCTTCCCCAAGTCGTCCGTAATTCCGACGAGTGAAAACGAAAAACCGTCTGAATAGAGCCCGACAAGCAATCGTCCGTCATTGAGAAACAGCGGGTGGGCTCGCGTGAACCACCCCAATCGACGCGTGAGTTTGTCCGAGGCTTGTTCGTTGATGTGACCGAGCCATTTCTGCACGCGATCGTCGGTGTCTTGGTTCGCGACGTAGTCGTTCGCTTTTTGAGCGACCTGTGCTGCGAAGTCTCCAGAATGCTTCACGTGCATGACTCGCATTTCATCCCATTTCGGCGGGCCGACTGGCATCATGTAATCGCTCGCAATTTTGTATTTCATGAGTGCCGATTCCCAAAGGTTCGCCTGAATAGTCGGCCAAAGCAGCCACAGCCGTCCCTGTGGATCAATGATCATGCAACAGTTCGTGTCAGGAAATTCGGGTGTGTCGGCTAACGAGAACGGCCGAGTCCATTTTCCGGTCGCTTTGACGAGCCGAGCTCCTAAGATCTCCACGTCATCCGACTTGCGCTCGCCCGAGCCATGAAACCAACACACGAGCATATCGCCGTTGGGACATTCCG
>JAGQPC010000105.1 GCA_020426925.1 Planctomycetales bacterium
TCTGCTCCTTCAAACTTCGCGTCTGAAAGTCACTGAATTCGGTAGGCTTGCAGCGCCGAATAGAAACAGTGGCGCGGTGCAAATCGACTCGATGCAACCAGAAACTCGAAATCGTGAAGCACAGAAAACTGTGCGAGTAGGACCTGGACGTGCTGTTCACATCGGCGACTCACGATGCCGGCAATAGGCTAGGCTTGTGTGGTTCGAAAACACGGATGGCCATGGCGTGTTCGGTGACGAACAACTCGTCGGAACTCTAAGTCAGTACGTCTCTGCCGATGTCGGTGATATCGATGGCGATGGCGACGGCGATCTGGATCTCCTGGCCGTGTCTGACAAAGAAAGTCTGACTTGGTATGAACATCGACTGGTCCCAAACTCAAACGACGACGGCCTATTTGATTCATCCGACCTTGTTAAGGTTTTTCAAGCCGGAAAATACGAAGACGATCTTTCCCGCGCCGCCAGTTTCGATGAGGGAGACTGGAACCAAGATGGCTTTTTTGATTCAAGCGATCTTGTGTTGGCTTTTCAGTCCGGCCACTACTTAGCAGCAGCCAATCCCATCGCCGAACAGATCGCGGCCGCGATTGATTGGCTGGTCGCAGAAAATGACACTCAGAACAGTCGCGTGGCCATTCCGTAAAGCGCCCGCCAAGGACAATCTGACCGAACAGCAGCCGCAACGAGACGTTCAGCGACGCTCGAACACCAACGGTCTGACTGATTCTCTTTGCGGCTTAACTGCACGTCTTCCGAATCTCTGCTGGCTTCTCGCCCCGGCTCGATGTCTACTACTCACTCACTCTGGTACATCAGTTCCGACACGAAGGCGGAGCATCCGGTAACGACCAAGTCTGGTCGGCGAGCGTACCGTGAACTGCATCTTGCATTGTGGGTTAGGCTGTTGGCTTTACTCATTTTGTGGGAGGGATTTGGAAGTCTGGTTCATGTCGTTCGGTGGAGAAGGAATCGTTTTGGCGTTTGGTGGTTGATGGGCAGAAGGCGAGCGGTCTTTCGGTCCGGGTTTTCTGCAAGCGAGAGTCGGTATCGGAGCCGTCGTTTTATGCGTGGCAGAAAGAGCTTGCGAAGCGTGATCAAGGCCGCACAGCGAGCGAGTCAAGCCAATTGATTCCTGTGAGCGTTGTAAATCAGAATTCAGGGAACGAACAGCTCGCGTTTTCGTCGAGGAGTTCGCTTAATCCGAGCGGGACTCTGGAAGTTGAAACTCCGGACGGGTTCAAACTTCGGTTCGATCATCGGCTAGATGCTTTGCGGCTTCGCGACTTGTTGCAAGTGGTCGCGTGTTGTGGCGGTCACAATGTGGGCGTGGTTGGAGGCTCGTCATGCTGAGCCTTGCTGCAGACACGCGTATTTTTGTGGCGGCGGGTGCGACTGACATGAGAAAAGGATTCGACGGCCTTCAAGGCGGCCTATATGCCCTATTTCTCAATCAAGAATTGGCAGAGATGCGTTATTGGGAGGACGGTTACTTCCGTCACGATTCGTTGGAAGAGCACAACGAACCGGTCTATTTTCATGAGTTCGTGGAACGAGCTGAAGCACATCGGCTCCGCTATTTGGCCGAGTCTGAATTCCCGACGATGCTCATTGACCGTATGTCCTCCACCGCATCTTCGACATTGGAACTCGTCGCAACCAGCCAGGTCGATCTCGAGCAATACATGGACTTCGTCGGCAATCGGATGTTTCGCCAAACCCTGCTGTGCCATCGCGACGTGCCACTCACGCGAAGCGTGTCGGCGGACTGCGTAAAACGGCTCCACATTGCGGCCAAACTGAGCGCCGCAGACGGCGACGAGAGGATTGCCGATCGAAACCCGATTCAGTTTCTCGGCGACGACGGCAACGGCCTTACCGTACGGCGCCCGCTACTGAAGTCCGCGCTCATCGTGCTTCGCGAGCTCTGGCCAAGAAACATCTCTTTCGCGGAGCTCATGGAGAAGGCCGCAAGTCGGCTTGGCGCAGCTGCTGGGAATTCGGCGGCGGATACCGACGAGGACTCTTTAGCGACGATGGTGCTGACTGCGTACTCGGCTGATCTAGTAAGGCTTTCTTCCGGCCCATTGCCTTTGACGCACGTCGTCAGCGAACGGCCGCGTACAAGTCCGCTGGCACGCCTGCAGGCCACCTCGAACCGCGCCATCACGACGCAGCTTCACGAGGATATTGACCTGAATGCCGACGATCGCCGGTTAATCCAGGTCTTAGATGGCACTCGAGACATGGCACGGATAGTCTCCGAACTCAATGTTGCTAATTCGGACACTCATATCGTGTCCCGTCTGCAGCGTTTTGCGAAGTTGGCCCTGCTGACGGGTTAAATCAATTGAGGCCGTTCATTTAACGTGGAGCAAGCTTCTGGATTTGCCAACAATATCAACGGCGAGAAAGGTCAGAATACTTCCGAGTATCACTGGCGCAGGGACAATGATTAGAAGTGACAGGCATCCGAGAAAAGTTGCGCTAATCGGAAGATGTTTTGCACGCGAGCCACCCCTGATAACTGCTACATTTGGTGAACGCTCATCATACAAGGCTTTCACCTGAGCCCCTGATTGCGATAACTCGATTCCGTAGCACTGCCCATCCAGCCATTGGCCGTCGACGAGGTACCGGAACTTCGTCAAGATGTATGAGTTCTGATGCCCACCGCTCGATTCCTGCCCAGTAATGGTTGCCGAAGTCTCGCGCCAATCGCGTGCGACGAATGCAATGTCGAGATAACGGAAACCGGAAGTGACGCTGAAGAAAAAACCGATAACGCCCAAGCCCAATATGGCAAGTAACAGATTTCCAAACAGGAACTTCGGGTCTCGATACTGGCCGGCAGAGTTTTGTTCTATGGGCTCACTATGCTTGGCTGAAATCGACTTGTGGCAGGCGTTGCCCTCAGCAAGCAGTTCGATCCAATCTTCTCGCGCCCCACGAATAGCGCGTCGGTAGGTGGCAATCAACTCCGACATTGGATAACGGCGGCCCTGCTGCTGCAACTGCTCACACGCATAGATTAGTTCCCATACTGGCAACAATTGCAGCCGCATTGACAGGAGCTGTGTGGGCAATACGCTAACACCGCTTCTCAATGCAGCGACCATATCCGGTACGAGCAAGCAAAACGGAAGGTAGGCCATCAAAAAAAGACTTCCTACCCACCTCCCAAACGTTGTCACTGGCAACCAAGCCAAAACAATTGGTGGCAAAATCATCGACGCAGCCAAACAAATGGCTAAGGTCACCCTTCCTACGAACGAACCGCGCATTTCCTTTTGCTCCGATGCAACTGCCCTTGCGCCCAGATTGCCTCCACGGTAATAACAACCAAAAGCCAGGTGACTAATGCCACATGCAGCCGACCGCCAGAGTATTCAGTTTACCGAAGCCCCGTGCGTGTGCACACGACGTCATTGGTTACATCGTGCGGAAATCGCAGAGCTGCATCGGGCAGTCGGCCGATGCAGTTTCACGGAATCCCTTGGACGCATCGGCTTCAGCGCCCGATGAGGCTTTGAGGCAGTTCTGTCCTCATCGTTCTCCTAACAAAATTGACACCGATTGCACAGCCGCCCAACGAGTCTAACCAGAGACAGTCAAAACGAATTACGGTTATCTGTCAGCGCTGACCAGAAGGAGAGAAACCTGGTCAGCTTGCTCTGTTCCGACCGGCCGAAAATTCAGACGGGCTCGATTGCTGTAACATATTGAATCGCAAGAGGTTTCAGGCGTTTTCTTACTCACGCATTGAGCTTGAGATCTCGCAGATTCTCAAATAATCAGGATTTTCGTGAAAACAGCTGTAATAAATTGGCATTTCCGACAGGGATAGATTGCAGAACCATGAAAACAACCAATCCAGACGACACAGGGCTCCTATTGGATCGCATGCAAAACGGGGACTTGCAAGCGTGTGACCAATTGCTTGAACGTCACCGGCGACGCTTGCGGAAAATGATTCAAATTCGGCTAGATACGCGATTGGTGGCAAGAGTTGATCCTTCGGACATCGTGCAGGACACGATGGCCGAAGCCGCGAAACGATTGCCCCGATTTGCTCAAGAACGCCCGATTCCGTTCTACGCGTGGTTGCGTCAGCTGGCAGCCGAGCGGTTGATACAGGTCAATCGCCAGCATTTGAAGGCACAGGGACGCGCGGTCAGCCGTGAAGTGTCCTCCGACTGCGTGGACAATTCCCGTGGCGAATTGATTCGTTTTCTCGCGTCGCGATCTGGCACTCCAAGTGAAATATTGCAGAGAAAGGAAACTCGACGCCAAGTTCAATTGGGGATTGACCGGCTTTCTGCGATCGACCGCGAAGTGCTTGTTTTAAGGTACGTCGAGCAGTTGTCTGTTCAAGAGGCGGCGGCAGTGTTGGAGATTACGGTGAATGCATTCACGCAACGTCATTTTCGCGCTCTCAAGCGTCTTCAATCAGTTCTTCACAATCTGCGATTAGGAGAACTGAACGATGAGTAGATCGCCAACGCACAACGACCTGTCAGCAAAGCTACAAGATCCCGTACTTGCACGACTGTTCGAAGAACTGACGAACAAAACGCTCAACGGCGAATCGATCGACGCGGAACTGCTGTGCGAGCAGCACCCAGACTACGTCGACGCGATTCGTGAAATCGTGCACACCATGCACGAGCTTGCGGACTGGGGAGATGGCCTCGCTGAAGACTCGTCAGCAACGTTTCTCGATGAGTTGCCCTCGAGGCGTCTTTGCGACTTCCGGTTGCTTCATGAGATTGGTCGCGGAGGCATGGGCGTCGTCTATGAAGCAGAACAAGTTTCGCTGGGCCGCCGCGTTGCCGTTAAGGTTTTGCCGTTTGTGGCTTTGCTCGATCAACGTCAGCTGCAACGCTTCAAAAACGAAGCCCGCGCGGCGGCAATGCTCAAGCACTCAAATATCGTCAGCGTCCATTCTGTCGGCTGCGAGCGAGGTGTCCACTTTTATGCGATGGAGCTAATCGACGGACACAGCCTGGCAGACGTGATTCGACATTTGCATGGCGACAAGAAGCCACACAGCTCAGATAAACCAGCGGGAAACTCAGATACATGTCCTGTAGCCGGATTGTCGACCCAGCATAGCTCCAATCGTAAGGAGTTTTATCGCAGTATCGTTCGGCTGGGAATCGATGCCGCCAATGCGTTGCAATACGCACACGCGGAAGGGATCGTGCATCGAGACATCAAACCCTCCAATATCTTGATCGACCAAGACGGCAAAGTATTTTTGGCCGATTTCGGACTCGCCCGAGTTCCAAACTCGGAAGAACTAAGTAGCGCCGGCGACTTGATCGGAACGTTGCGTTACATGAGTCCCGAACAACTTACCGGCAAGACCATCGTCGACCATCGCACGGACGTCTGGTCGCTGGGCCTTACACTTTATGAGCTAATTGCAGGTCGTCCAGCGTTTGACGCAACCGATCATGGCGAATTGACAAATCAAATTCTGCTCGACCGGCCAACGGACTTGTCGAAATTGGATCCATCTGTCCCCAAAGATCTCGAGACGATTCTAGCAAAAGCCATCGAGCACGATGCAAACGCTCGCTACCAAACGGCCGAAGAACTCGCCGAGGATCTGCAGCGATTTCTCGATCACCAACCAGTCCAAGCTCGACGAGTTACTCGAACAGAACGAGCACGGCGCTGGGTCGCCCGCAATCCGCTCATCGCATCTCTGCTGTCCGTTTGTCTGATTGCGTTGACTACGCTCGCTATCGGCAGCACGTTTGTCTCGCTTCAGTTCGCAAAGGATGCTCGAGAAAAAGAAATTGCGTTATATGCTCGCGACATGCGGATTGTTGCCAACCTCATTGAGGATGGAAGCTTTGTCGACGCCGAACGTATTCTGAGTAAATGGGTATCCGATGATGGCGAAACCGATCACCGCGGATTCGAGTGGTCCTACCTGTGGAACAAGAGCCACGATCCAGCGATTGTGCGTACGATCAAGCACAAGGTTTCCGCGTACGACGTCGAGTTTCTCGACGAAAACCGCGTCGCGATCGGTTGGCTCTCGGATCAAATTCCCATTTGGGACTTTCGCACGATGGCCGATGGCGAACCGGAAAAGAGACTGCGGGCGCCGTTAATTATGATTTGGAACGTCGTTGCGGATCACAAAAGCGGAACGTTATGGGCCGGTGACACGGAAGGCAATGTAATCGAATATGACGTGACATCTGGTGAGCCGTTGACCACGCTGACGCTGGATTTACCGCTCGATTCCAACCACATCCAGTCAATTTCCATCCAGCCGAATGAAGGAAGATACGTCTTGATCGCGGCTGGATCTTGGAGTGAATTAGAGAACAGCGGAGTTTTTGTCTGGGACCGTCAGGAAAAACAGTACGCGTTTCAGCGAACAACAACCGGCAGAACCTACGCTCGCTTTGTCGATGAAAACACGTTCGTGATCGGAGATTCGCACGACGAAATCACGGTCGTTCGCGTAGAAGATTGGTCGGATCTGCAAAACATTCCCTACTCGGATGGTGTCCGCGAAATGGTAGCCTTGCCGAAGGCTGGGTTGTTCGCCATTGGTCGAGTCGACGATCAGGCCAATGGTTTTCTGGAGCTGTGGAGTACCGACAACTGGACCGTGACCCATCGCATTCTGCTTGGAAAGGAATACCCTGAATGCATTGCTGTTGATTCTAACGATTCGACGATTGCCATCGGTTCCAAACTGGGCACGCTGCGACTGATTGATGTAGCGTCCAAACGTGTTTTGTCCGAACGTCGAATCCACGCTGGATCTCTGAACGGATTACGGTTTTCGCTCGACGACAAACTGCTCGCGACCGCGAGCATTGATGGCAATGTCCACTTTTGGGACACGAGTAAACTGCTTTCGCAGATTGGAGAAGATTTCACCAGCCTTGCCAACGGCGACAAGTTGATCATGGGTGCCGCGTTCTTGGATGACGACACGGCGTGCTTTTGCGGGCGGCCAGCTCGTGCTGCGGTCTTCGACATTCGAAGTGGACAGAAAAAACGCGAGCTTCCTCTCCCGGATACGGATGGTAACGCTTACCGAGCGATCGTATCTCCTAATCGCCGATTTCTGGCT
Organism: Planctomycetales bacterium; assembly: GCA_020426925.1. Lineage (GTDB taxonomy): Bacteria > Planctomycetota > Planctomycetia > Pirellulales > Pirellulaceae > JAGQPC01. The sequence goes on from JAGQPC010000105.1 coordinate 7,109, forward strand.
ATCACGGAAGCTCATCCGACGGGCCCTACGTTGCCAGGGACTGATGATCCGATTCCCGGTCAACTGGTTGTGTTCGACACACAAAACGATTTCCGGCGCTGGCAGATTGAGATCACCGCCGGCATGGTCTATGCGAACGCCGAGTTCGCTCGCGACAATCGCCATTTGGTTCTCTGCACTCGTGGAGGCTTGATGGTCATCGACGTCATTGAGCAACGGATCGCCAGAGAAGGCATCGTTGCCAAAGACTGCGGATTTTTCAAAACCGCCAGCTTCAGCCCCGATGGAAACTGGCTCATCGCGCCGGGAACGAAAGGCATAGTCTACCGATTTGATACTGCGACATTTACCGAACACCCTGAATCGATCGATGCTCATGACACCAGTTGCATCGATAGCGAGTTTTCACCAGACGGCTCGCGATTGGCAATTGTTGGTGTCGATCGTCAGGTCAAGTTGTTCGATGGAACGACGCTTGCTCCGTTGAAGGAATTCGAACTGCAACCGCAGTATTCGGTCAACGTCCATTATTCGCCGGACGGAAAGCGAATCCTCACCGCGGGCCCAGATGGCATTGCCAAACTGTGGCACGCCAAAACTGGCGAACAACTCGCTCAATTCGAAATGTCGGCGATCGGCATATATCCAAACGTCGAATTTTCGCCCGACGGCAATTCGATCATCGGTGTGTCCGGCGACACGATCCGAGTTTGGAATGCGACCGACTTCAACAAGATCAAGACGTTGACCATTTCCGATTTAGCCGAGCTGACATGCCAGGACATTACGCTCTATGGCCCGGCGAGATGGGAAGAAAAGCAAAGGCAAGCAAGGGAACAGGAAACCACCCCGTAGCCACATGCTGCCAGCATGTGAACATCAACTAAATCGACCAACTTCCCGCAAACGAGCGTGGGGGCCACGGCACGAGCAATTGAATACAAACAGCAAGAACCACCACAATCATTGGAGCTGCAACATGAGCAAAAAGACGAATATGCTCGCCGGTATTCTTATTGCGTTGGCAGGGCTGCAACCCGCATTCGCCGACACACCGTTCTTTTGGGAGGATTTTGATCGAAACGCTCGTGAAGACCTCAAGCTGAGAGAGGCCGCAAACGGCAATCGCTGGACATTGGGGGGAAGTCTGGATGAGGAAGCATGGATCGAAGCGGGGTCACTTTTCTTTCGGCCTCTGTCGAATGAGTTGGCAAGTGTGTTCGCCGCCACGGAAGTGCTAACTTCATTCATTGTGCGCGGCTCAGTTCGGTTTCCTCAGAATTCGACAGCCACTAGCCCGTATATCACGTTGAGCTTTGCAGAAGACAATACGATCTTCGATTGGGGTGGCAAGTACGTTACAGGCAACATGCACGTTGGCACTTTTACCAATGAAAGTGGGACTTCGTCGACTCAAGTCTGCGGTCAGTGTCTTGCTACAAACGTGGAAGAAGCTGTCGATTATAGAATCAGCGCAACACCCGAGAGGTTTGAGCTTACGATCACTACAGCATCCGGAGAGTCTCGAAGCGGAACCCGACGTCGGGCCGCAATTCTCGCTGACTCGTTTGGATTCGTGATTAATCCGTTGGGGGCATTTCCGGAAGAAACGGTTCTCGAAGTGCTTGATTTCGCTGTTCTTCCGTATCTTTCCGGCGACTTCAACGCGAGCGACACTCTCGACGTCGAAGACATTGACCTACTTGCCGACGCAATGAGATCAGACACCAATAACCGAGTCTTCGATCTCAACGAAGATACGTTGGTCACAAGCGAAGATCATACGATCCTGATCAAAGATCTTTTCAATACGTACTTCGGCGACTCGAACCTCGATGGCGAATTCAACAGTCTGGACTTCGTCACCGTCTTCCAAGCAGGCGAATATAACGATGGCATCCAGGGCAATTCGACGTGGGCGACGGGTGATTGGAACGGCAGTGGTGATTTCGACTCGACCGACTTTGTGGAGGCGTTTGCGGACGGCGGCTACGAGCAAGGCCCTCGGCCCGCCGTAGTGCCCGAGCCAAGTGCCGCTTGGAGCTTCGTTTGGCTGATGTTGGTGCCGATCTGGAGTATTCGGCACCGTAGAACATTGGAGTAGTTCGATGCCTGGAGATTCGCGTTTCACACCATTGAGGGTATTCGTCTGGGCGCTCGTTGTTACCTTATTGGCACAGAATTTAGACGCGTCGACTTTCATTGAGTTATCGCATCCTGAGTTTGCCGTGGCGGAAGTCCATGACATGTCGCAGGATGGCTCGATTGTTGTTGGCGTACTCGGCAAAGAAGAGGAAGATTCCCGGTCTTCATACGAGTTGTTCTCATGGACGCAAGATGATGGATTGACGGCGTCCCCATGGGAGTCGTATGGCTTCACGGCCGCGTACAATCCAAAGATTTCGCCAGACGGTTCTGCTGTTTCATCTGGTTGGGCGGTGCTTTCGCCAAACCACGATGTTTTGGAAGCCCCGTTTAACGTTCTGGCGATACCAAACAGCGCACGACAAGCAGTCGGCGTTAGTGGGGCCGCAACGATCGATGGATGGCTGGAAGAGCTCCCCAGTGAATGCCAAGCGGAGGAAGCCCCCATATGTACCGGCCATGTTTTGGTGGACAACGGTTTTCGGTTTGCAGCTCGCGACATCTCAGCTGATGGAGACTCTGTCGCTGCAATTCGAGTTATCTGGGAAATCAACCACAACCCAATCGATGCGTCCGAGGCTTTCATTTTGCATAAGAAGGATGGTGAATGGAGTCCCGAACGTTTAGGAACTCTTCAGGGTGACTATGCGAGCTGGCCCACTGCAATTTCAGCTGATGGAGCAGCTGTTGCGGGAATCGTGATGGAAGACAGTGAACTCACGAGCCACGATGCATTCGTTTGGTCGCATTCAGACGGGTTTCATCGAATTGTGGTAGATGGCAGGTCAAGTCGTGCGAACGACGTGTCGGACTTGGGTGCCTACGTAGTTGGATTTAGCTCAGACGAAAGCAGTTGGTGTTGCACGGCTCCAACGCAGATGCCGGATTCAGCGCGTGCCTTAATTTGGTCGCGATATCGTGGGTTATCCGACCTCGAGTTTGCATTGAGGCACTGGTATGGTCTCGACGATGATGACTTCGGCGGCATGGTTCTTACCTCAGCGTCGAAAGTATCCGGCGACGGGATGACTATCTCTGGATTGGGAAAGACGGTTGATGGGAAGAACGTGGGATGGGTTGTGCAACTTGACCATCCACTCGACGCCTGGATTGGTGACGCCGATCTCAATGGTGAGTTCAACAGCGGAGACCTTGTGGCGGTATTTCAAGCGAAAGAATACGAAGACATATTTCAGGGCAATTCAACTTGGGCTACAGGCGACTGGAATGGCGACGGTGACTTTACGACGAGTGACTTGGTTTTTGCGTTTCAGGATGGCGGCTACGAAAAAGGGCTTCGCCCCGCAGCAGTACCCGAGCCGAGTGCCGCTTGGAGCCGCGTTTGGCTGATGTTAATGCCGGTCTGGAGTATTCGTCGACGAATTGTGCGATCTAATTCCCCAGAACAAATTTCGTGAAATGACAGATTTAGCGTTCAAGGCTCCGTTTTCGGCCGTCTAACAGGATAGGAGAGCAGCACCTATTCCGGACGGATGACAAATCGTGGCGTTTACACCCTTTCGTAACCCAAGCCGCGACGTGCTGATTTAATCGCTAACACTGGTCCCTCGTCCGTACAATTCGCACTCGTTTTTGAGACTGGCGAAAGTACTGTGAGCGTAGGAAACAATAAATGCAAAAGGAGTAACTCGTGAATTACCTACTCAACACAGTTTTCATTTTGGCGATTGTTCTTGTGCCAGCGTCTTCGGCGTTTGCTCAAATCATTCCTCAACGAGGGCCCTACGATATCGGTTTCGAGGTTTACGATTCCGACCCGGACGAATCCGTTGAGCTAAGGACTGCCGTCTGGTATCCGACTGTTCAAAACGCTGGCGGGAACTCTGCCGCCTATCCCTGGCACGGAGGCGAATGGCACTACGAATCTCCGTTTCTAGGAGTCACCGATAGTGACCAGATTCCATCCGGCGAGTCCTTTCCGATCGTGGCGATGTCTCACGGATGGGGCGCATGGCACACTCAGTTTTCTTACCTCGGCGAAGCTCTCGCGAGTCACGGTTACGTCGTGACCGCACCGTACCATTCGACGAATGATGTTGGGCCTCGTGCCGATGAGCTGTTGCAGACCGTTACAACGCTGCTTGATCGAAGTAACTCGGCCGACGACAAGCTGCACGGGGTTGCGGATTCTGACTCGATCGTTTTGGGCGGATACTCATGGGGATCACCCACAACCACTTCTGCTGTTTCGAAGGCGGCGAGCACTGGCATCGATATTGATGCGGTAGTACTCGTCGATGGTTCGCCAAATGCGAATTTCAACGTCGATATTCCAGTTCTGCACATTGGCGGTGGCAACGCGGTGCTCAACCACGTGAGAAGTCGCATTGACAGTTCTGGATTCTATACAATCGACATTGGGAGCGGTGACGATTCTGTCCGGTCGCATCACTGGTCGTTCGGTGTGAACGGGTGCCAAATTCGTGAGAGTGTCCGGCAGGCGGGGCTCGTCGCGGGAGCAACAGAGGAGGAAATTCGTCAGTCGGTGCGACCGGATAGTTTCTGGCTGGGTTGTGACGCCAACTACATTCCGCCCACGGAAGTCCAAGAACGCATGAAGGTCCACACGCTCGCCTTCTTGGAGTCAGTGATCAAAGACAACCATCACGGGCGTCCATTAATTGCACCTAACCATCAAACGACGGCGGGCGATCTCTGGATCACTGTGTCAGTCGACTCCAGCCACGCCTCCAAAGGGCTGGCGGTGATGTTAACTGATCCCGAGGGTCGCTCGATTGGATTGGATGCAGAGTCAGGGGAGATGATTGATGATTTTGCAGGTGAAACGATTGGAACTCTACGGCGAGCTCGGCGAGACGTAACGTTTGGAATTCCCCAAGAATTGTTGTTGCCAGGTGAGTACACCTTAGCTGCGGTTGGAACTACGCTTGACGAGTCACAAACGTATTCGATTGAATTGGGGACGAGCATCGATCGCGGCGAAGATATCGTGTTCTCGCAATTTCAAGTTGTGTCAGGATCAGTCGAACCGAATCAAGCCATCGATCCGTTTCGGTTTACTCTTTCAACTCCCGAGCGAACCGCACCAACAATCGATGAACTGTTCGCGGCTATTCGCGAAGGGACAGGCGGCGATCTGTACGACGTTAGCTTCGATGGCTTTGTTGACAGCGAAGATATTCGCGCTTGGGTCCATCAAATTGCGAACACGTACTTCGGTGACGCGAACCTCGACGGTGAATTCAATGCGGCCGACTTAACCTTGGTGTTCGAATCCGGCCAATATGAAGACGGTGTCGGAGGTAATTCAATTTGGTCAACCGGCGATTGGAACGGCGATGGCGAATTCGATTCGCGTGATTTTGTGCTCGCCTTTCAGGACGGCGGATACGAAGAAGGGCCGAGGCCAGCTGCGGTTCCCGTACCGGAACCCAGCAGCGTTTGGCTTTTCCTAGTCGCTATCCCGATGGCGCGGGCATGTATCTTCGTCGTGAAAGAAAACTTTGCATTGTCCGACAACGAGGTGCTTCATTGATGAATCGAAAACGAACCAACCGCCCAAAACTCAGTTGTGAAGCAGTTGAACCTCGGCTATTGCTCACCAGTTTCGGATTCATGCAGCATACGGTGTACGAAACTCTTGAAAAGCCGAACACCGCACTTGCCGATCTGGATGGGGACGCGAATCGCGGAACACGACAGTTCTCCGAGAGCTTTGTCGCAGGAAGTTCGACGCGGTCGATATGCAGGGCGATTGCACGTTAAGTCA
>JAGQPC010000106.1 GCA_020426925.1 Planctomycetales bacterium
GAAGCGATCGCAGTCGTGTCGTTCGTGCGTATTCCGACGCGTTGGTCGCTGGTAATCCGGCAAAAGGCCAATTGGTGTTTAACGAAAACTGCAAGGTGTGTCACACGCTCGACAAACAAGAACGAATCGTTGGGCCAGATCTACGCTCGCTCACAAATCGTTCGTACCAGTATTTGTTGACATCTATTCTAGATCCCAATCAGAACATCGAGCCGAAGTACGTCAGCTATTCATTCGAGCTCAAGAATGGCCAAGTGCTGTCGGGCTTGATTTCCAGCGAAGGATCGTCATCGCTCACAACGCTCAATTCAGAAGGAAGAAGTCAGACAGTCCTTCGCTCGTCAATCGAATCGGTAAATCGATCAACAGTCTCGATCATGCCGGAGGGCTTTGAGACGAAGATTTCTCCAGCTGAAATGTCGGACTTGATCGAGTTCATTCGCGAATTGTAGACGCGACGACTACTAGGGTTCCGCCTAGAATTGTGTAGTTTTACACGCAAAGCGGTAGCTCGGATTCGCGGATACGGCATCCTTCCAGACAACGCCGTTAGGTAAGACGCGTTGGACGTATGCGAAATACAAGTAGTGCCATGGTAAATGCCGTCAAAGTTGTAGGCTCTGGAACTGCGACGGCAGATTGCCTGGGACCGTTTTCGTAGCCGCTACTCTGAAACGCGGCTACAAGGTCGCGGCTCGAGAACATCATGTCACCGTTCCAATCACCTTCCGACCAACTGGCCAATTCGCCGGTTTCGTATTTTGCGGATTGGAAGACAGCAACTAGGTCTGCACTTGAAAACTCACCGTCAAGTGTACTGTCCCCAAGGAACGTGTTGAGAAAGTCCTGACCTTCGACCAACCGTATTCGGTCGCTGATGTCGACTAGGCCATCTGCGTTTAAGTCAAATGCGACTTCATTCAAACCTGAAGAAATGGCGACCGCTTGCAAATCTAAGTCGCCTACATCCAGAACACCATTCTCATTGTAATCGCCAGCGACGACCGTCGTGCCGACAACGCGTAAAGTCAACGGCACGCTAGTCCGCGGCCGGTCCCACGCTCCAACCGCCCCTTTTTCAAATTCAATTCGGTCCCATCGGTCAGCTTCTTCATTCAACAGGCTGGTCATCCATAGGATGGACTCATTGAATCGATATTCTGCTGGAACGGGGGTTGATGCTATGACCCAGTACTTTTCTCCAGGGTACAACGGCGTTCCAACTTGCGACGCCAGCTCGTGTTTCACAGCTTCATTACCGACCCCATTTGCCATAAACTCCTCAAGCTGCTCACCGGGTTCGCCTTCGTCGTCGGTAAACAGCCGAAACCTCAGCCTGTCGTCCGACGACGCGAGCGTTTGGCGAAGCACTACCTCGATTGAATCCAGGCGAAAAGTATGTCCGGTAGGTACGATGAACGACTGCGCCCGTTCATTGTTGACGCGTACAGCCGCACTACTGAAACTACCGACCGGGATTCCTCTTGTCTTAGAATAGGTGTCTTCGCTGCCGTCAAATGTTGAACTAATGACAGTTGCACTCGTAGCTTCAACATTAACTACACACGGGACCACCAGCACGAGTATGAAACACTTACGAAGGGTCGTAGCCGCCATACAGCATCGCCAGGACCCAGTCCGCAGATGTATAGTCGAGGTCACCATTCCAGTCGCCTTCCGCCCATGTCGAATTATCGTTCTCGCCGTCTTCATACTCGTTTGCGATAGATACGACTACGAGGTCCGTTGAGTTAAACACACCATCGACGTTGGCGTCACCAAAGAACGTTCCTACATAGAGAAAAACAAGCTCAGCCAAGTCATCTTGGTCTACATCACCATCTCCATCAATGTCGTGCTCCGCGACTGTTGCAGATTGGTCGTTTACGGCGGCGTTGAACGCATCAATATCAAGGTTGTTTACAATGCCGTCCTGGATGTAATCCGGGTCGATGCTTAACCCGAATAAACCCGTGTAGTCAAGCAACAGGTCGCTACGGTTTGTAAACGCGAGACGCATCGTGACATCAGCGATTCCGTTTTCCCACTCGGAGAATAGGACACTGTACGCCTCAAGGTCACCGCTCGGCGTAGTCCAAATGTCGTATGCCAATTTTGTGGCTGGGGTGTCGTCGCGAATTCTCCACTGGCTGCCTTGTATCTGAACTTTTACGGTGGCATTCCCTGTCAACGAAAGATTCGTCGAAAACACCGATGGTACAGTCGAGTTGTCTAAGTCACTTACCACCGAAGATGACGGTGACGTGACGGTCGTTTTCGGGTTGCCTTCTCCCGCGTATCGGATTGCGTCACCCTTCACTGCCACGGCAATCTCGCTCACGGAATCATTCACTCGATGCAATATACCGCCAAGCGACATAGGATTCGGGTTGCCGACGGTACCTACTCTCATGATACGTCCGGGACCGTTCTGGCCCAGCATTCGTTCCTGCACTTTGGTCTTGTAGGCGTTCGTATTCATTAACACGGAATGCAGGTAGAGCGGATGCATGACTCGGTCATTGGGTAACCAGTTCGAAAGGTCTTCATGACTCAACGGTACCACCACGGCTGTTTCATTGCCCGTAGAGGTCATCCAATTTTCCACGTCCCACGTACCCAATACATCGCTGATGTCGCGGCCGCTGCGCGAACCTACACTGCTTCGATGTGGATACCGCGTCGAACTCGTTCCGAGCGACGCGCTTCATCGAGCAACTCAAAGACTTGATACACATCGTCGATACCAGTCATGATCATCGACGGATCTGTACGGTCCGAGGAATAGATTGCGATCGTTCCGACGCCGAGGACGCGTTCTAAGATCCCTTGTTCGAAAGTCACATCATCAATGTCGATCACTTCAATTCGATTTGTGATACGGCGTAGGATGCCAACCTTGTGGACCAATCGTTGGCTTGTTAACTCATAGTGAACGTCAAGCTTCTGGAAAAGTAGCATCCCGCCTAACACCAGCCAGACGACGGCCACAATGCCGAACGCAATCAGCATCGATCCTTCAATTTGGAACGCAAAAATAGCTGCTGCCATCGGTATGGCTATGCTGATCAAGATAGCAGCGATCCAATAGTTGATCATGCCTTTCGCGGAATACGTTCCGCTCCACAACTCCAATTCTTCATCGTTTGGATTAAGCGATTGAAGACGCCGTCGAGCGTTGCGAAATCTTCCAGAAGTTGGTCCCTTAAGCGGCGGGCCGACCAGATCGTCAGTTCGTTCGGATTTTGCGCGGCGATCAGATCGTACGTTGGGGTAGGCGGGATCGGCCTGGTCTTGTCGATGTCGACGGCTCGTTCGTGGAACACTACCTGAGACTCGTTTTCCGCACGCGTGGCAATACACGGAATCTTCCATGAGATCGGCATGACATTCGGGGCAATTCATTTCGCCATCCAGCTCGACAGTTTTAAACAAGAAACATTTTAACGAGTTCAATATGGGTCGTCATAATTGAATTCGTGAAAGATCTGTAAATATTGCAAGTCCACAATGACCGGAAGTTCCCGTTGTTACAGCGAAACTTCGCTATCGAACGGGAAACAAGAATACCCAAGCGAAGGGAAGTCCGCCTAGTAAGATCATGCCAGCAATGATTGGTTGAGGCGGTGGAATTCGACGTACTCGCAGCGCAATGGGCGTCACAACCAAAGTTATGATCCCTGTCACCACAGCGATTACCGCTACGACTCCGTGAAACGCGGCCCAGCGGTCCAAGTCTTCGAAAGACGTTCGAGCCGCTCTCAAAATAAACATGGCGAGTTGGGCCATCCCCGAGGCGAATCCTGCAAGCAGCCAGAAAACCGTTACTGCATCAGCAGCGCGGGTCTCATGTGAATACGGCGGCTGAGGTTGATCTTTCTTTCGATCTGGCGCATTTGTGGGCTTCGAGTTGTCTCGACCGCTTCGCCTTTTCTTCTTCGACTTATTGCGTTTTGACATGACGAAAATCCGTTAGCAGTTGGCGTTGAGCTCCTATCGTAGAACGTTCGTCATTGTTCACGAACGGGTCTGGAGTGCCAATTGATGCTTTTGTGCAACAATCGATTTGGCTGAAAACCGTGTCCGATTCGTATGGAATTGGTCGTGATGCATGTAACGGTGTGAGGCCACAAAAAGTGTTTCAAATCGTGGATTCAGTTCATTGAACACAGGTCGAGCACAATTAGCCTGAGTTTCATGAGTCTTTGAACCCGCATTTGCTAACTACCGGCAGTAGCCGCGACGAGCACAACACTTCACAGTCGAAACAAGAGGAACGCTCATGAAAAGTGTTTTGAATGGACTAAACCGATTGGTCCTGGTCACATCGATGGCTTGTATTCTTCCAGCGGTTGCATCCGCCGCACCGATTTTTTTCGGGCCGACTGCCTATTTGTCCGACGCAGACATCCCCATTAATTTCTACGACGCTGATTGTGTCGACGGACAGGGGCTGGAAGACTTTGAAGATAACTCGCTCGATCCATTTCTCACGATTGACAACGGGAGCATCCTGCAACCGTTCACAACCAGCGGATTGCCGTCGTCAGTTACCGATTCGGTAGATGGCGACGATGGCTCAATCGATGGCAACGGCAACGCCGGCCATTCTTGGTTTTACGGTGGCGGCCGCGACGTCACGATCACTTTTGATTCTCCCGTGATTTCCGCCGGACTTGTTTGGACAGACGGACCAAGTTTTGCTGACGTTCTGTTCGAAGCGTTCGACGCAGACGGAAACTCGCTCGGCACGATCGGCCCGGTAGACATTGCCGACGCGTTTTACACTGGTGAAACTTCCGAAGATCATTTCTTTGGAGTCAGAGACGAAGGTGGAATCGGATCGATATCGATTTCGGTCACCTCCGGCAGCGGCATTGAGCTCGACCACATCGCATGGAACATTGAATGTGTTCCTGAACCAGGTGCACTCGCGTTATCAGTATTCGGAGTGCTCGGCATGTTTGCACTCCGCCAACGCTAAACACCACATTTAGCGCCATACACGATTCTCCCTTAGGGTTTGCGAGCCAAGCCGCATTAAATGTGCGGCTTGGTTTCGTTTTGTAGAAGAAGAGTGTCTGTTGAGCTGTTCTTGTTCGCTAACTCAAACTTTCATTCATGTTGAGTGACCAACTGAACAAACCTATGGGGATCGATGCCCTATCACCGCGCCATTTGGATGACGCCGGTTCATCGAGACCGTCTGCCACTCAGCGGCCTTCATTTCGCCACCAGCGTAGTTCATAGCTGCCACGTTCGGCGTAAGCGACGATGTCTCGGCGGCCGTCGACCGTTTCGCGCTGGCGTAGACGTGCGCAATCGCAGCTGCCAGATCGAGCCGCTGGTAGCTGCGTCGTGTAGTCGCATCCTCAACCGTCACGCCGGTCTTTTGCATGATCGACATGATGGCGTCGGGCAGGTTGAGAGCATCTTTTTTCCAATCGTACGCGGTCTCTTCGATTGCCTCACGCAGAACCATAGCTGCTCCCGTTGCGATTGCATTCGATGAGGACGTGGCCACTGCAGGCACAACCAAATCAACCTTTGCGTGGCGGTCTAAACAGACCTCGTCTTTGCCTAGCCGAACAGCGCCGATAGCGTAGCATTTTGGCTGACACGCTGGCCATGAAATACCACTTGTGAAATTGTGGTTGCCTGTCGGAGCGCTAACCCAAATACCGAGCTCGCGTAGTCGGACGAGTTTTTCGTCGATCGCCGACTGAACAGGCACGTTGTGTTCTTTATCGTCGACGGGTGCAAGGTTCACTGTCGTGATGCGGTATTTTTTGTGGTTGTCGATGATCCACTGCAAGCCGGTGGCGACAGTCTTACTATCACTGACGTCGCAGTGGCAACATTCCAGTGCTCGGATGACCGCTACTTGATTGTTGTAAGCAACTCCCCACTTGCCGCCGTAATTGACCGACGATGGAATGCCAATCGTGGATCCGTGATATCCGCGGCCTTCATGCATCGGGTCGTCATCTCCATCGACACTGTCGTACGTGACAAGCACCTTAGGTTGATCGCCGTCAGACTTTGACCATTCGGGCATCGACAAATTGCAACCGTCATCCACCAGCGCCAACGTCTGCCCTTTGCCAAACGTCAATCGATTTCCGGAGGTTTCCCATGCTTTGACGACGCCCGCGTGTTTGAAGGGAACCGGCTGAGCGGGCTGGCCGACGTTTGACTTGAGACCGACAGTGTTCACGGCAATGACGCGGTAGGTGTGTTCCCGGTCGGGATTGGCGGTAGAATCGACAAATCGCATGGGCACGAGTGGCTGAGTGGGTGTGTCGCTGTATTGCAGGTTTTGAAAGATCGGGCGGCCGAATGGATTCTTGCCGTCCTTCGGCACGTTGGCGAGGAATTTACCGTCCCGATGAATGGCGAAATACGCGAGCCCACTTTCCAGATCGGCTTCAGCTTGCCAGCTCAATTGATTGCCTTCCACTTGCAGGTTCGTTGGCGAAGGCGGAGGTGTCTGGTCGGGCACAGCCGTGTCTTTGACATATTGCATCCAGGCTCGCGCGATAGACTCGTTTGGTAGCCAGCCTGCTTTGCGAGGATCGCCGTCAAACTTCTTGGCCGGGGAAGATTCGAGGCCAGTCGGACCGGCCAGCCATGCATCGTCGCGAGGCATCGGTTTGAGTGGCTTGTTGTTCGCATTCGGAAGCCGGCTGGTCAAGCAGGCATCGAGCCAAGGGATAGCGAAGTATCGCTGGTTACCGCACTCGTGCGCTGTCAGTGGATCGATGGCCACGCCGATCAAACCTCCCATACCGCGAACTTCGTTAAAGAAGATTTCATTGGCGGGCCAGACGCCAGAGAAACGTCCGTCTTTGACCGTGACGCCTTCTTTCGTACCGAAGTTACACATCATTGGCACGCGGAGTGCGGCATCGGGCAGCTTGTGGACCTTGATATCGGAGCGGGCATCGTTCGGCTTCAGCAGTGGCACACCCGAACGCAGCCAAGCGGCGACGACCCGTTCTGGATGCAGCATGACCATTCCGCCCGCCCAATGCCCTCCTCCACTGTGTCCCCACAAGGCCCATGGCACACTTGCCAATTCCGGATGTCCAGATAGTTTTCCAAGATCCACAAGACAATTCTGAAACGCGGCATCTGAACCGTTGCGAGGATCGCACCACATCTGACAGTCGGCGCCCTCAGGCTGCTCGTAGGAAGGAGCCAGCAAGGCACAGTCGTGTTTCTTCGCGAGCGCCTGCCAGTGCAGATCGTAAGCGCCGGTTAGGCCAGACTTGCACGATCCCTCGCCGCAACCGTGCTGGTGTACCACCACGCCACGTAGTGTTTTGACGTTGCTGGGAATCCAAACCGTGTAGTTGACCGCGAAAGTCAGCTCACCTGGTTCATTCGACGCGTCGTAACGCACTCGGTAATAGGGCGCGTCAGCGTCAGGAAATACATCGTAAGGAGACTGCTGCGCGCACAGAGTCGTGCAGAAAGCAATGACCAAAGCGGCTGTGCGGTACGAGGTTGAAGAAGTTAGACGCATAGTGCTAGTCGCTAAAAAAGACTTCTGTTCAGAAAGTTTCGCTCGGAATAATTCTAAACGACGTTGGATGCTTCTGTCCTTTGTGCTTTTGTTACACTCACGCAAGTTGTGTTTTCGCGGTTTATGGTTTGGATCCATGCTCCCGCGGCGATGTACGACTCGTTTTCTTAGCAAACGGACGAAATCCAATGTCTGCCTCAACTCGTCTTGCTCTCCTATGTCTAGTTTCGCTGCTGCTACATCATCGGTCCGCAATTGGTGATGAGCGGAACGAGATCGTCGATCGAGCGGTGACGATGCCGACTCGCGGTATCTGTGCTCATCGAGGAGCGAGTGACACGCATCCGGAAAATACTCTCGCTGCATTTCACGAGGCGGTTCGCTTGGGCGCCCACATGATCGAGTTTGACGTCGCGTTAAGCAAAGATGGAAAACTTGTGTTGACGCACGACACGACAGTCGATCGGACGACAAACGGCAAGGGGCCGATCTCGCAGTTGACTTTGGAAGAATTAAAGAGCCTGGACGCTGGCAGCTGGAAAGGTGATCGGTTCAAGGGGCAGCGGATTCCGACGCTCGATGAAGCACTGACGGTCATGCCCGACAACATCTGGCTGAACGTGCATCTCAAAGGCGATGCAAAGCTCGCTGAGAAGGTGTCGAAGTACATTGTTGCCCATGATCGATTGCATCAAGCATTTCTGGCATGCAGCGCGGAAGCCGCTCGCGCGGCGAAACGTGTCGATCCACGACGCACAGTCAGTTGGCCAGCAGTGCGTTTACATTAAGACTGCTAGTAGTCCAACGCATCTTGGTTTTTGGGTAGCTCGTAGTGGACATGCTAAAGATCCCGTTCGCCAGGAAGATTAGCAAGCAACTTCCACTACCCGAAGATCAAGCTGGCACAACTATTAGCCACTGTTGCGCCGCTGCTGAATATAGTTTTCCAAGTCGCCAATGGTCTCAAAATCCATGGCGTCTTCGGGCGACAAAGTGACGCCAAACGTTTTTTCGATGTCGACAACTAGTTCCAGAAACGAAAGCGAATCGACGCCTAATTCTGCGAATGACGTTGTTGGGCCAACACCGGCGAGTGGCCTGGTTACTCGCCCAACCAAACATTCGCAAATCTTCGCTCGTAGATTGTCAGATGTTGCTGCTTCGATTGCGGATTGTTCAGGCGGGTTCACGATCTCGTCTTTCATAAATTCTACTTACCGCAATCGATGGCCGAACTATGAACCGTTCGAATTGGCGGCGAACATATTTCCTGCCCGAAACGCGTCGGCCATCGCTTTCGGCACTTCTGCCTCGGCCATTACCAAACGGGCTCTGTTTTCGCCAACCTTGGCCTTCATCTCCTGTTCATGAGCAACCGCTTCGGCGCGGCGTTGCTCGGCTTTTGCACGAGCGACTCGAGTGTCGGCTTCCGCTTGATCGGCTTGAAGTCGAGCACCGATGTTCTGGCCCACATCAATGTCAGCGATGTCGATCG
>JAGQPC010000107.1 GCA_020426925.1 Planctomycetales bacterium
ATGGTGCTGCCGATCTTGCCCAACGATTTCTGGGCGGAACAAACGACCGGGCTCGATCAGCTTTTCATCAGAGAACGCACCGACCACTTTTCTGACGTTCGCGAATCGCGGAGCGTAAACGCATACGCTGTTGCTCGGCGACACCAGCGTGCGGCCGTCGAGCGTGTCAAAGTGGCCCACGGTGTCCTCAAGATCAAGTCCATCGACGGTCCAATCGTCCCGAACGCGAACTCGAATGCCCGCGTCGCCGCCATCGCAAATGTATTCATCAGGCGGGCGAATTGCTGATGACGGAACGGTCACCATTTCAGTCGACGGACAGGGAGTGAGCGTTTGGTCTTCTGGACAGGTTTCGCAGGGCATTGTGATGGACGGATCCCATTCTGTTTCTCCACCGATAACATCAGCGAATTCTCCCCCGGATGATTGGACGTTCACAAAAGTCGAGACTGATTCTGTCGAATTGTATGAAGCTTGCCGAGTTCCGTAGTGTTTCGATTCAATGTTTTTTGTCGCGACCTGAACTTCGCGGTCGATGTCCAAGCTTTCAATGTTCTGATTTACTGGCTCGGTCGGTTCAGCCGCTTGAACTTCGGTGTCAGGACCGAAATCCGTTTCGATTGGCTCAAACGCTTCGTCACGCTGATACATCGGTCGCTGATCGATCGAGAACGGTTCGAGTGACGAAGAATCGAGCGGAGCTGTGCTGTCCTGCACCCAGACTTGCGGCATGGTTGCTGTTGCTGCCGTTCCGTTCAACGACTGAGCCAGGGCCAGCGACGCTTCTGCGGACTCAGCGTTTGCCAGGATTTCGATCGCGGCTTCGGTCAACTCTGGTGTTTCGGTGGTAACTACAGGAGCGGACGTCGATGTCGCCGACTCGATCGACAAGGAAGCCTTGATCGGGGCGAAGTTGAATCCGTCGTTGACATTGCGTTCCATCGGAAGAGTTGGCACCTCGAGCACGTTTGCGGCGCGGGATTCGTACACTTTACGCGATACGATTTCGGGAAGAACTTCCGGTTCAAACTCTTCCTTCATAGAAGCGGCCGGAGCAGGCTCGAACGCAACTTCGTCCTGGGCGCGTAGCGTGTTTGTTTGAGCTGGGGCGAGTGACAGTGCTTCTGGCTCAGTCGCCGGATTCACAGGCGCTGGCTGCAAGAGTACACCTGTTCCCAATGGTGCTGCGTCCAGCTGCAGAGTGGACAGATCGGAGACGTCCGTTGACATGCTGCTGTCATCACCAGCTTTATTGGTAGCGACCGCGTTCGCGTATTGCGACGTGTACTGGCGTTCGGTTTGGCTCGTGGCGGATGCCATTTGTTCGATGTTTAATCTAGCCGCGTGTTCGATCGCGGGCAGCATTGGAGAAATCGTGCTGCACGCAGTCAAGTTGAGCAAGCTCACCGTAATCGCGACGAACGATGCTCGTTTCGCAACATGGAATGTATTCTTGCAGGAGTCCATCTTTTGCATCCTATTGTCCAGGACCTTTTCCGCTCAGCGACACGCTCTTCGCAAAGTGTCCGGTTGCGAGGTCTCGTGAATGTGCTGACTTGCGTTGTCGTTTGTTTTCTTATGGGAGCTCATCGACTAACGGCGATTCTTCGTCCGCGAATGGATCGATATCTGATGCGGATTCCGGCGCGATGCTTGAGTCCGGAACTGTATCTTGCTTGTCGAGAAAAGCGTCGTCGGGCGAACTCGAGCGTGGCGTCTCGTTTGGAACCACGACGTCCGGGACCGGTTCAACGACAGGTTGACGCGGCGAGGCTTCAAAGTGTTCGATTGGCTGTGGCGACGGGACGGGACCGCCAGCCATGAACTCGACAGGCGGCGAGCCGAACAGAAAACCGCTGTCCAGGCCGGACGGGTCGGGCACTCGCGATCCTAAACGTAGAATCGCCATGGGTCGGCCCAACTCGTCGGCCAGTCTCAGCGGGTCTTCATCATCCAACGCCGTAATCGAACGTTGGTTGTTTTTTTGTTCAAGCTCGGGGTAGGCCTTGGCCGGGTCTTCCAAAAAGATGACGCGAACGACAAGACGCCCCGCTAGCGCGTGCTCAAGATCCCGTTGTGTAATTTGGACGGGCACAGGAAATCGATGCTTCAAACCTTCTGGGGGATGAAGTCGATCGATGACTTCTATCGTCGGGTAAACTTCGCCACCCAAGTTTTGATCAATGTTCGCGACCTTTAGTCGATAAACCGATCCGACATTCAGTCCGACTTTCATCGACCCGACGTGCGGCGTTGAAAATCCTCCAGAGTCTGCGACAGCAACTTCTGCTCCACGGGGAACTCGGATTTCAATGGGCTGCATGTAGCCTTGTAGAGACGGCGATCGCATCAGTTGTTCGCGAGCAACAACGCCGGGAGGCAACATGGCGCCGATTCGATGAGGCAGTTTTCTGGCGGCGACTGCTTGTCCAGTGATCTGCCCGTGGACGGGAGCGACCGAACAAAGTGTAGCCAGGAATCCGAAAAACATGCCGAATCGTAGCATCGTTGCGTCTCGCATCGTTATGGCTCGCGAAAAACGGATCGACCAGTCAAGCTCGCTAAGCAATTGCTTAGTTCGCCTTGAGTCTCTCCCTCGAAACAGATTGAAATGAGGGAGAGAAGATTGAAAACAATTGTCGTGATGAAGTGTTGTTTCTCGGTGCGATTTGCCGTCACGCGTCCTTAATCGCAGCACGGCGATTCACGTGACGGACAAACCGACGATACTAGAAACAATCTTGGCCCGGAGGGCAGTTGTAAGGACCCTGGCCGTTGTAGCCGCCAAAGCTCTGTTGGCTAAACCGCACCGAAGGATGAATCATGTCTTCTCGGACAGAGATTCGGTTCGGCGGATTCGGATAGCTCATACCTGGACGCTGTCTGACGGTGATGTTCATCTGTCGAGTCGGCTCTGGCATGTTCACGCGAGTGCGGTTGGTCATCACGTGTCTTTGCAGCCCAGCCGGAACTCCCAGCGGAACGTGCGGTGGACCTGGCAGTCCGATCGGCGTTCCCGACATTGCCATTCCGTATTGAGGTGCTGTGACGCCTGAAACAAATCCTGGAGGCATGCCTGGAGGGCCGGTCGGTCCAACCATTGGCATGTCAGGGACTTGGCATCCGGCACATCCGCCAGCGACGCCGCAATCTTCCGTGCAGCTGGCTTGGCGAACTCCAGGAGTCGCGAAGCTGGCTTGCATGATGGCAGGCGAGGCATAACCTGCGTCTGGCGTTTCCATGTCTTTGTTACCAATGCGGAGAACGGCGAGAATCGCGCCTTTGTTTTCCGCTTCAACGATCGGATCTTGATCGGGATCAAGTCGAGTGCTCACCAACGTTTCTACGCCTGCGACTGCCAAGGCTTGGAACTCGGGATCTGGCAAGTAGATCACCTTCGTTACAAAGTTGCCCGACAAGACTTGGTCGAAGTCTTCGCCCGTGAACTGAATTGGAATCGCCGAGTGAGCCAAGTAGGCAGCGGTTCGGTAATTCGGCGGACCAATTTCAATCGATGGGTAAAGTTCGACACCGTCACGACCAGCAATGTTCGTGACCTTCAACCGGTAAATGCCGCCTTGCTGGAACGACTGTCGACCTGGCACGACCAAAGCTGCCGAGTCGTAGTTTCCAGAACCAGTCGTGTCCCAATGAACGTTCATGCCTTCCGGCCGAGCGAACATGACTTGTGCATATTGAGCTTCTTGAGCGACAGCTCCTGGCCCAGCATCTTCGTAGCACTGAGCAGGCATGACAGCCGAAGCTTGCATCACACCGGAACCGTTTGGTGCCATGGCCATAGCCATGCCCGGACCACCTCCGCCCATCGGCGGCATTGGCGGAGTCAAGACGCCCGGCCCAGGGCCACCAACACCGGGGCCTGGCTGAGCCAGTTGTGTAGCTGGAGGAAGATTGTGACTTCCTGTCGCGCTACATCCGACAGCAGTGACGATCGCTAGCAGCGTCGCCAGAAGCGAATAACGAACTTTCATGGTTTCCCCCCTGAAACGCGTGTCGGCGGCACATTGCTCGGCCGTATCCCCGACATCAAGGACTCACATCAATGTTTCATGTGAACTCGTTTTGGACTGGGCACAAGCTGACATAAAACTCAGCGCACAATCCGGTAGACTCAATTCAAAACGTTCCCTAAAATCCGCCGCCTGCCACAAACAAGAGCGGGCATTGGACTAATTTCCTGGGCGGTTCTCGCTAAGTGCCGTGTGTCAAAACATAAAACGTAACGAGCGCACCGAATCCAGGATTGTCTCTAGGTACAAGTTCGGCGTGACTTCCCCTGAATCTTTGGAAAAACCAGCAGATTCGACATATGGCGTATAACTTCACTAGTTCCACACGTGGACTTGCAGCGGAATGCAGTTCTAGCCAGGCTGTGTCGCGCGGAGCGGAAAGAAGTTGCCGGACCAGCGCGGCATTAGGGTGCGCGCCAAAGTGTGAATGAATGCGTCTCTCCTTCCGAGCCTACGAAAAACAAGACAGCATAGCGAAACAAGGATAGACACCGTTGCGAATCTGGCAAAAACATCGACTCCGCTGGCTGAACGCTGGACTCATGGCTGCTTTGCTGGTCGTGGCTTGGTCACGCTGGTCTCAGGCAAACGCAAGTTCTGAAAAGAAGCAGCAAATGCCACCATCGGCGACAGTCGAAGGCGACGGGGCTGATACGAACGAGCAGGCGCCGTCAAACGATGGCTCGTCGAAAGGTGATCAGTTGATCGGCAAGGCGATCGAGGCGTTAGAAGCAGCGCCGTCGATTGTGGCCCAAGTCAAACATGAAGCTCGGTTCTTCGGGCAGCTGTTGGTCGGTGACGGAACCTATCAACAACTGAACGATCCCGAAGGAGTCATGACGCGGTTGGAGATTACGGTCCAAACGGACCAGCAAGTGACAAGTTTGCGCCACATCAGCAACGGCAAGTTTCTCCATATCCTCGAGCAAAGCGACCTTGGCCAAACCGTCGGACGCGTTGACCTGCGAGCAATTCGAGACGCAGATGAGTCGGCGCCGACCGATTCTGCACGTTCGCCTTCGCTCGTCAATTCGATTGCGATTGGAGGATTGCCACGATTGCTCGCCGAGCTGCAGAGGAACTTCAAATTCCGAGCTCCGCAAGCAATCATGTTCCAAAACGTTCCTGTTTGGGCCGTCGCTGGAGAATGGAAGGCAGCTCGCCTGCAAACTCTGTTTCCGTCCGTCAAAGGAATTGTTCGCGCGAACGGCACGGTGAACGTAGACCGATTGCCTCAATATGTTCCAAATCGCGTATTCGTTTTGTTAGGACGTGACGGCTTGTTTCCCTATCGCATCGAATACCATAAGGACACTGATTCCTCACAGAATCGTACCGGTACCAATGCTGCCCAGAGCACAGCGTTGTTGACAATGGATTTGTACCGTGTCCAAATCGGAATGCCGATTGAACCCAGAACGTTTTTCTATAATCCCGGCGGCCATCAGAAAGTCGACGACCGTACTGCTCAATTCACGAAAACCCTGCGCTAGAATTTGAAGTATCTTTTAACCGGGTGGCTGGTAATCAAGCGAATGCGAGCCTCCAGCAGTCATTCCGAAAAAGCAACGAACTTCCACGCATGCAGTTCGGGAGCAAAATGTGCAAACAGATCGCCAAGCATCGAGCTTCGAAACAATCCACCACGGAACAGTTGGACCGATTGGGAACGCTCGGATGAGCCTCTATCCATTTCACTTTGTCCCGACGTTTCGCGAGTACATTTGGGGCGGGCGCCGCCTTGGATCGACACTCGGAAAACAGATCGGCGCCGGATCGCATTATGCTGAAAGCTGGGAAGTCGTTGACCATGGCAACGACGAAAGTGTTGTCGCGAACGGCGTGTGCGCTGGCGAGACGCTGGCTACTATCGTGCGGAAATATCCTGCCGAGCTTTTCGGAAAGGAGCACGCCCAACAAAAGTACGAGCGGTTTCCGTTGCTCTTCAAATTCCTCGACGCGCACCACAATCTCTCCGTGCAAGTTCATCCGAACGACGAGCAGGCGGCGACACTCGATCCGCCGGACCTCGGCAAATCGGAAGCATGGTACGTGCTGGACGCGAAGCCCAATGCGAAGATCTACGCCGGGTTAAAAGGCGGTGTCCAACGCCTCGACCTCGAACTCGCCTGTCGCAACGGAACTGTGGAAGATGTCCTTCACAGCTTTACGCCACAAATCGGAGATTGCGTAAACATTCCGGCAGGCACCGTCCACGCACTTGGGGAGGGTCTGCTCGTTGCCGAAATTCAGCAATCGAGTGACACAACCTATCGGCTGTACGATTGGAATCGACTAGACTCCGACGGCAATCCACGAGCCCTGCATGTCCAACAGGCGCTCGACGTAACCGATTTCGAATCAGGGCCCGTTTCGCCAGTAACGCCAAGGGAGACCGATTCGCCAAACCGCAAGAATCTGGTGGCGTGCGACAAGTTCATTCTTGATCGAATCGAGTTATCGCAGTCGATCGGGCAAACGCTAACGCTTGGCGGAGACGATCGATTCCACATCTTAGCTGCGATCAATGGCAACGCAGTAGTCACT
>JAGQPC010000108.1 GCA_020426925.1 Planctomycetales bacterium
GAGGTTGAAGGTGTCATTTTCAATTCCGCATCCATTTAGCAAAGTGCCCGCCACCCAATCATCCGAAATTCCCAAGAAACAAGGACTTGCGGAAAGAAACATCGCAAGATGCTGTCGCGGGAGATCAGGATCCCTGAACGTGGAGTCTGCATCACGAAACGACATCAGATCGCCAGACCGCGTGTCTCTCCACATCTGCAACAGTTTTGATATTTCTTCTGATGCGATGACGGGCCCGTAAGGTGAATCGCACACATGAGAAAAGTCCGACGGAAAATCCCAGACGATATTTCCATGGATCGTGATGTAGCACCGAGGAAGATCTGTCTGACCTCGAGCCGACCGCATCGGGTAAGCGAGGTAGTAGATTCGAAATTGAAGACACGGATCAGCGAGCGATTCCAAACGCAGCCTGAAATTGCTCCACCGTTTGGCCATTTAACTGATCCGGCAAATGGAACTCGCAGCTAATTCATCCCAACTCGGTTGTCAACGAAAAAAAGAATAGGCCTGGAGGGACTCGAACCCCCGACAAAGGGATTATGAGTCCCCTGCTCTAACCGACTGAGCTACAGGCCCGCAAGCACCGGTTTTGTAGGGTAAATTGCCCGCCATGGCAAGCACATTGGCAGGTTGGTGTCCACTCGTGGACAGGCGTTCGAGACACAGCATGTGCAGATAGCCAGCTGGCTGCAAGCAATTCTAAGCAAGTACGTTGTGAAACATCGATATTGCCGCGTCGATCGGTTCTCCATACACCCTCGCGGATTTTTATTGAACTGGAAATCCAGCCGCTCCGTAGTTTCGTTTGAGCATGGGACGCGAAGCTCTTCACGTATGTCGACAAATGCAAGCAAGGATGCCATGACGACCGCATTGATGAAAACTCCGTTCGTTGTTGCAACCTTCATGCTTCTCGGCGGACTATTCAGCACCGCCGACGCTCAGACCGATCGTCGGCGAGATCTGTGGGACGGTTTTCGAGACCGGCCCGCGACTCCACAGCAAATCGATCGTTCTGCAGGTGAACCACCTCAGCAGCGAGTCGCACAGCGTTCGCCAGAGGAAACACAGTC
Organism: Planctomycetales bacterium; assembly: GCA_020426925.1. Lineage (GTDB taxonomy): Bacteria > Planctomycetota > Planctomycetia > Pirellulales > Pirellulaceae > JAGQPC01. The sequence continues at coordinate 1,077 of JAGQPC010000108.1, forward strand.
GGCACCGATCAGTGAAGCAAGTTTTACGCGCGAGCCGAATCACGCGATAAATGCCACCAAAGTCGCTGCCGAGTCAACGTCGGATGAAAAATGGTGGGACACGGAAGCAAACGCTGACGCCGACTATGCCAGACCGAATCAGCCAAACACGGACGGTCGCGGCGATCTAATTCAGTCATCGCAAATCATTGCGGTCGTCGGAAATGAACCGATACTTGCAGGTGATTTGTTGGGACGTATCAACGAAGTTCTCCAGCCCTACATTGGGCGAGCGCCGGAAGAAGAATTGGAAGCTAAACGATGGGAGCTGATTGAGCAATTGCTGCCATCGTCGATAGAGTCCAAAATGGTCTACTTAGACTTTGTGCGAAAGATGAAACCGGAGCAAATCGATGCTCTTCGAGCCAGCATCTACACGCAGTTCGATGAAAAACAGCTGCCAGAGTTGGTTGAAAAAGCAGGCGTCCGCAACGTTACTGAACTAGAAGCAAAAATGCGGGCCGTAGGCGCCTCACTCAACAAAACTCGCAGGTTGTTTTTTGAACAGGTTGCGGCGAGAGAAGTAATTCGTCGTGGAGGAGAGACTGATCGGGAAATATCACCGACAGATTTACTTGCGCACTACCGCGAGAGACTTGATGAATACAAGATCTCCGCGAAAGCAAAATGGGAGCAACTCTCTGTCAACGTACCGCCGTATGCAACAGAGGCTGACAAGCAACAGCTTAAGCTTCGCCTCGGCGGAATGGGAAACGCCGTTTTGGACGGAACACCTTTTGCCAATGTCGCCCGGAATCACTCCGATGGTCCGACTGCAGATGCGGGCGGAGTTCACGATTGGACTGAGCAAGGCAGCCTTGTTTCAACAACGTTAGACAAGCATATTTTCTCGTTGCCATTAAACACGATGAGCGACATCTTAGAGGATGAAACCGGATTTCACATCGTCCGAGTTATTGAACGCCGGGACGCCGGGTACGTCCCGTTTACGGATGCACAAAAGGAAATTCGCGAAAAGATCATCGAAGAAGCCAGAAACGAAAAGGTTCAGAAATACCTTGCGGACCTCAAAGCCCGCACGTATGTTTGGAACTACTTCGAGGCTAAAACAGCGGAACTTGATAAAAAGCAGA